>SVRM01000093.1 GCA_015064785.1 Oscillospiraceae bacterium | reverse complement strand
TCGCACAGGGTCACGTCATTGCAAAGTCCATGGACATCAACGCAGCTACCATCACCATCGGCAACGTACCGGTTCATCCCGGCGCTGCAAAGTACTACGCAGAAGTTTCCGGTCAGTAATCTGACAAATTCATCATATTCAAACTTTATAAATCTTCGATACCCCGTGTGTCAATCACATGGGGTATCCCTTGATTTTATCGCACGTCCTGTTGTCCCAAAATCGTGTAAACTCTCCTTTCCTTGCAGCAGCGATTCATGCATCGCCCGGCGGCATCCGCTTGTGCTGATGCATTTTCCCGCATAATTCTGCGATCCGTCGATCCGTGAATCACTGCCGCAGAACCCCGGAGCGTTCCAGACGATCCCCTTTCTTCATCCGTTCTGCCCGATATCCGATCTCACCATTTGATATCGCTTCACCGTACAATCTGTCAATCGGAGGAAATCCATTGAAACTATCCAAAAAATCCGCAGCTCCCGCAGTCGAAAAGTCTGCGGAGGAGATCATGCGTGAGCTTGACCGCGACAGCACCAACCGCATCTTAACCGGTTGGCGTCAGAAGCTCGTCCGCTTCATCTTCATCGCATACGCTCTGTTCATGCTCGTCAATACGCTGCTTATCGCCAATGCAACGCCGTATACCAGACTGCCGCTGTTTTTGGGTCTGACCCTCGCCGTCGGTTATCTGAAGTATCCGTTCAACAAAAAGGATCAGCAGAGAGAAAATTATATTCCTTGGTACGATATCGTTTGTGCTGTCGGATCGATTCTTGTCTACGGCTACTACGTCGTCTTCCAGGAAAAGATCATCTTCATGGCAAACGTCATCGGCACAACCGAGATCATCATGGGTATCCTCGGGATCCTGCTCCTCGTTGAGCTGTGCCGCCGCGCCATCGGTATTCCGATTCTGTGTGTCGCCGGAGGATTCTTCATCTACGGTGCCATTTATATGTTCTCCAACAACCCGGCAACCGCACTGCGCAACATCATTTTCAACCTGTTCTACAGCATGGGCACCGGTATCTTCGGCTCCCCGATCTCCGTCTGCTCCTCGTTTATCATCCTGTTTATCATTCTCGGTTCTTTCCTTGAGAAAACCCATATCGGTACGTTCTTTGTCGACCTTGCAAATTCCATTGCAGGCTCACAGGTCGGCGGTCCGGCTAAGGTCGCGGTTATCTCCTCGGCACTGGAGGGTATGTACTCCGGCTCGTCTGTTGCAAACACCGTCGGCTCCGGCTCTGTTACCATCCCGACAATGAAGCGCACCGGCTACCGTCCCGAATTTGCAGCGGCTGTTGAGGCAGCAGCATCTACCGGCGGTCAGATCATGCCGCCGATCATGGGTGCCGCGGCGTTCCTCATGTCCGAGATCACCGGTTATCCGTACTTCTCCATCGTCATTGCAGCAATTCTGCCTGCCCTGCTCTACTTCTCCGGCATCTTCATGATGGTCCACTTTGAAGGCAAGCGTCTGGGTCTGCGCGGTCTGCCCAAGGAATCTCTGCCGAACTTCTTTAAGCTGCTCCTCTCCAACGGCTACATGCTTCTGCCGATCGTCGTGCTCGTTGTCTGCATGAACCACTTCACGGCAGGTATGTCCGCATCGTTTGCGATTCTCTTTGCACTGATCGTCGCACTGCTTGACAAAGAAGCACTGAAGCGTATTTTCACAGGCAAAATGAACGGCGCATACGATATTCTGCTCGCTGTTCTGCCGCTCATCCCGCTCGCTGTCCTGCTTCTGCTCTGGAAGATCATTGTGCTGCCGATGGGTCTGTCCATCTTCCTTGCGATGATTTCCGCATTTGGCTGTTCGTTCCTGACCAAGGACGCAACACTGACCCCCACCGTCGTACTCGAGGGTCTTGAGGGCGGTACCAACAACTCCGTCGGTGTATCAACCGCCTGCGGTATTGCCGGTATCATCTCCGGTGTCGTTACGATGACCGCACTTGGTTCCACGCTGATTCAGGTCATTGTCCCGCTTGCCGAAAAGGGTACGCTGATCGCGCTGTTCCTTACCATGATCTGCTGTATCGTCCTCGGTATGGGTGTCCCGACGACCGCGAACTACGTCATCATGGCAACCATCACCGCACCGATTCTGATCGAAATGGGTATCCCGATGCTTGCAGCGCATATGTTCGTCTTCTACTTCGGTATCGTTGCGGACATTACCCCGCCAGTCGCGCTCGCCGCGTATGCCGGTTCTGCGATTGCCAAGTCCAATCCCCTGCAGACCGGTATTCAGGCAACCAAGCTCGCCATCACCGCGTTCATTGTTCCCTACATCTTTGCGTACAGCCCGAATATGCTCCTCATCATCGAGGGCTACGAAGCATCCGTCTTTGATGTTATCTCAATTTTTGCAACGTCGATGATCGGTATTTATGCAATTTCCTCCGGTATGGAAGGCTATATGCACCATCACGAAGCCATCTGGCAGAGACTTATCCTGATCGGTGCCGGTCTGTGTATGATTATTCCGGAACCCATTACCGATATCGTTGGACTCGCGCTGATTGCCTTCATCATCCTCTTCCAGTACGTTATTGAGCGCAAAAAGCACGAAACCGCTCCGCTCACCCCCGCATCTCCCGAGGAATAACAAATATAATAACCGCCGTGTCCCGTCATATCGACTGTCCGGCGGTTTCTTTCTATCAAACTATGAGGTAAACGACCATGACACAACCGATCCATGAACTTTTGACAACCAAACATCCCCTGCACTTCTCCGAGAACGGCAAGTTCCGCATCATGATGCTCTCAGACATCCACGGCGGACGCGGATTTGCAGCCGATGAGACACATGATGCCGTTGAGGCACTTGTTGCCGCAGCGAAACCCGACCTTGTCATTATCGCAGGTGACATCTGCGGTCCAGGCTACATTCACGCGGAAACAACGGATGATGTTCGTCACGTACTCGATTCCATCACCGCACCGATGGAACGCCGCCATATCCCATGGGCTCATGTTTACGGCAACCACGACGACAATTATGGGGTTCCGAATGAAGTCCAGCAGCCGGTGTATGAGTCCTATCCGTACTGCATCTCCAAAGCAGGCCCCGACGACATCGATGGAACCGGAAACTATTTCCTGCCGGTTTACGCACATGACGGCGACGATGTCCTGTTCGGTGTCTGGGGTCTTGACTCACACCATTCGATGCCGGAATTCTTTGAGGACTACAGCATCCCCGCCAATACCAAATACTTTCAGTCATCCCCTGCTGCATCCGGGGATTATGACGGACCGCGCGCGTCGCAGGTGTTCTGGTACTGGCAGAGCTCGCAGCTGCTGGAACAGCACTTCGGTCATAAGGTTCCGTCACTGATGTATATGCATATTCCCACGCCGGAACATGCGCTTGTAACTTTGCACAAGAACCGTCTGAAGTTCAAAGGCTATCATCTGGAAGAGGTCGCCTGCCATACGCTCAACTCCGGTCTGTTCTCCGCCTGCGTGCAGAGAGGCGATGTCAAGGCAATCTTCTGCGGACACGAGCATGAAAACAACTTCTGTACCGAATACTTCGGCATCAAACTCGGCTACGATGGGTTCTTGTCCTACCACGCCTGCCACAACGAAGACATCCGCGGCTGCCGCCTGTTTGATATCTCAGCAGACAATCCCGCTGACATTCAGACGCAGATCCTCCTCCTGCGCGACGTAACAAAGTAAACATCCCGCATTCGCACATCACGCTGTAGGGACAGGCGTCCCCGACTGTCCTTTCTCGCATTACCGAATCATTGTAGGGACAGGCGTCCCGACTGTCCCATACCAAACCATTCGTATACAAAACAGGACTGCTGCACTCCTGCGGCAACCCTGTTTTTTCATTTTTATTCGTTGACCATTTCCATCGTAGTTTCAATCGCCTTTTCAATGGTTTTCATATT
The DNA here is from genome assembly GCA_015064785.1 of Oscillospiraceae bacterium. GTDB lineage: Bacteria > Bacillota > Clostridia > Oscillospirales > CAG-272 > RGIG3925. Next base: position 9,089 of record SVRM01000093.1, on the reverse strand, counting down.
GGATGAAATCAGCGATGCGATATCGCCGCTGCCGGTAGAAACTTTACCGTGAATCGCATGTTGCAGCGTGTTTGTCCAGCCGAAAATTTCACCGAAGTTGGTATAACGGTTAGCACGGACAATGTCGAGCATCTCAATGGAATCGTCATTGCGCAGACCCTTCTGCGAAACCTTCTGCTCATAGTAAACAGGCAGGACATCGCGGTAGGATTCATATGCCAGCGCATCCATCAGAATGGCGGTACGTTCGGTATTGTTGCTTGTAATCGGCAGCGTCATCAAAAGCTGTGTCGAGGAGATATAGCAGGAATAATCCTCCTGCGCTTCATCGTATTTTGGCATCGGAATCAGACCGAAGTTGTCTTCCATATCGCGGTACAAATTCGCACTCTTGACCTGCGCGACAGCCATCATCGAGCGTCCGTTCAAGAATGGCTCAATACCTTCCGTGACTTCTGTTCGTATGATCGCACCGTTGACACCGAAAACATGTTCTGTCAGCTTATCCGTCACGTCGATGAAGTGCTGTTCTGCTGCGGAAATGATCGGAGCACCGTTTGCATCCATATCCGCGTAGGTTGCACCGGAACCGATCAGTAGCGCATGGTAGCCGTTTGACCAGATCGAAACGCCGTAGGTCGCATTTCCGCCGGCATTCCATGTGAAATCGGTGTCACCGTTCAGATTCATACCCTGCTGTACATATTCAAACATACGGTCAAGTGTCCACTTGCCATCGCGGACAAGCTGGTACGGGAATTCGATGTCGAGATCGGTAAACTTCTGCTCGTTGAAATACATACAGACCGTCGAGTCAAAGCCGAACAGTGAGAAGTAGTTGGATGCAAAATACAGCGCACGGTCCTCGCCGATTCGTCCGCCCGTGATGACATCGCTGTCCCACCACGGTTCGTCAAAGCGGAAACCGTCGATTTCGGAAAGATCGTACAGCATACCGTCGGTCAGCGGTGCAGGAAGCGTATCTGCACGGAGATAGGCCACATCATACACATCGTCACCAGACATAACAAGCTGCGAAAAGTGCTTGGTTGCCACATCGATATCATGATCTTCATTGACCGAAAAGACGAAGTTGTAGCGTTCTTCCATGTTGCGGTTTCGCTCATAAATCACGTCATCCAGACTCTCACCCGTCGCCTCCGCAAAATCGAGTTTTCCGTAGGTTCCCCATGCGTTGTCCGCATTGAGGATCCGCAATGGCTGACCCTCACAGTCAAGCTCCGGATAGTCATATGTTTCTTTCGTTACAGCCCCGGTTTCACCGCCAGTCACAAGATCGGTGCCGTCCGCTTCCGTTGTTACTGTGTCATTACCGCCGCTGCACGATGCGAGCAGCGCACCAAGGAGTAAAAGGGATACAAGAGAGCATTTCTTCATATTCTTTGTCCTTTCATATACGACAAATGCCGCCAATCGGAACAATCGGCGGCTATGTGTCATTTTGTATTAACCCTCGTAATCGTAACCGGTCTTCAGAGCCTTGAGGTTGACTTCCAGCAGGTTTGCACGCTTTGCGGAAACGACCTTCTTCAGCGCTTCTTCCATATCGTCAAAGGTAATGCATCCGGATTCGCGGATCATCTTACCGACCATAATCATGTTGGCAAGCGTGGGAATACCCGCATCGTTTGCGAGCTTGGTCGCAGGAATATAGTACGCATCAACGTCCCCGCGGGCAACCTTGCGCTCGATCAGCGTGGAGTCGATGAACAGCTTCGCGCCGGGAACACACGCATCCTCGTACTTGTCAAGAGAGGGCAGGTTCATTGCCATCAGGACATCGGGGTTGGAGACGATCGGAGAACCGACGGGATCGTCGGAGAGAATGACGGAGCAGTTTGCAGTACCGCCGCGCATTTCGGGACCGTAAGAGGGCAGCCAGGAAACCTCCTTGCCTTCAAAAAGACCCTTGTACGCAATGAACTTACCGGCAAACAGAACGCCCTGTCCGCCGAAACCGGCAATCAGAATCTGAGTCAGCATGTTCTTATTCCTCCTTTGCGGCTTCAACTGCTGCTGCAGTCTTGTCCTTGTAAACGCCGAGCGGATAGTACGGGATCATATTGGTGTCGACCCATTCCAATGCCTGAGACGGCGTCATACCCCAGTTGGTCGGACAGGTGGAAACAACCTCGACCAGAGAGAATCCCTTGCCTTCTACCTGGTTCTTAAATGCCTTGAGAATCGCCTTTTTAGCATTTCTGACATTCTTGACATTGTTGACAGCAACACGTTCGATGTATTCTGGACCCTCGAGTGTAGACAGCATTTCGCTGACGCGGATCGGATAACCGGCAACGGTGACATCACGTCCGTAGGGCGAGGTCTGGGTGACCTGACCGGGCAGAGAAGTCGGTGCCATCTGACCGCCGGTCATGCCGTAAATGGCATTGTTGACGAAGATGATGGTGATATTTTCATTTCTGGTAGCAGCGTGAACGGTTTCAGCCATACCGATGGATGCTAAGTCACCGTCCCCCTGATAGGTGAAGATGATATTTTCGGGCATACAGCGCTTCAAGCCCGTCGCAACTGCCGGCGCACGTCCGTGAGCAGCTTCGACCATATCACATGCAAAATAATCATATGCCATAACAGAGCAGCCGACGGGAGCAACGCCAACCGTGATGCCTTCAATCCCCAGCTCGTCAATGGCTTCCGCAACGAGACGGTGGATAATACCGTGCGTACAGCCGGGGCAGTAATGCAGCGGCGCGTCTGTCAGTGCTTTCGGTTTTTCAAACACGATCATGTTTCATTCCTCCTTAATTTGCTGCCAGCTCGTCGATCTTTGCGAGCACTTCTTCGGGCGACATGATCATACCGCCTGCTCGGTTGCACAGAAGAACAGGCTTCTTGCATCCGGATGCGAGACGAATATCTTCGATCATCTGCCCCATGGAAAGTTCAACAGAAACAAAACCCTTGACCTGTTCTGCTGCCTTTGCAATGACTTCTGTCGGGAACGGCCAAAGTGTAATCGGACGGATCAGACCGACCTTAATGCCATTCTTGCGTGCTGCAACAACGGCATTCTTGGAAATACGAGCAGCAATACCGAACGCAACGACACAGTATTCTGCATCTTCCATCATGAAGGATTCATACATCACTTCGTTTTCTTCGATCTGCTTGTACTTTTCAAAGCGTTCAAAATTCATCTTCTCGAGCTGTTCGGGCTTCAGATACAGGGAGTTGACAATGTTGTGCGCTCTCTTGCCCTTAGTACCGTTGACAGCCCACGGCTTTTCAACAGGTGTGACTTCGACGTCCGGAATTTCAACGGGTTCCATCATCTGACCGAGCGTACCGTCAGCGAGCAGCATGGTCGGGCAGCGATACTTGTCAGCGAGATCAAACGCTTTCCCTGTCAGGTCTGCCATTTCCTGAACGGATGCGGGTGCGAGAACGATCAGATGGTAGTCACCGTGACCGCCGCCCTTGGTTGCCTGGAAATAATCGGACTGAGACGGCTGGATACCGCCAAGACCGGGACCACCGCGCTGGACGTTGACGATCAGTGCGGGAAGATCCGCACCTGCGATGTAGGAGATCCCTTCCTGCTTCAGGGAAACACCGGGAGACGATGAGGAGGTCATAACACGGAAGCCTGCGCCTGCAACACCGTAAACCATGTTGATTGCAGCGACTTCACTTTCTGCCTGCAAAAACGTACCGCCGATTTTGGGCATACGCTTTGCCATATATGCGGCGATTTCTGTCTGGGGCGTGATCGGGTAGCCGAAATAGTGACGGCAGCCTGCTTTGATCGCAGCCTCAGCAATCGCCTCGTTGCCTTTCATAAGAACCTTTTCTGCCATTTTTCAAATTCCTTTCCTATTCTAATCGGGCAGCCCGACCGTTTATTTCTCAACCGTGATCACGCAGTCCGGACACATCGTTGCACAGAACGCACAGCCGATGCACTTTTCCTGGTCGGTCATTTCTGCGGGAGAATGACCCTTTGCGTTGATCTTATCTTTTGCGATAATGAGAATTTTTTTCGGACATGCATCGACGCAGAGACCGCAGCCTTTGCACAGGTCCGAGAGAAATGTGACCTTTGCCATAATCATTTCCTTCCTTTTGTATTGGTTTGAAGCCGTGCAGAGAAAATCCCCGCGACGGCGCGAATACATGATCGTTATCAGAAATACTTCTTCTGCAAATGCAGTGCAAAGTAGTTCTGTTCTTCTCCATCCGGGACAAGATCCTCACGCAGACAGGTTGCCGCAATCGGCAGACCCGTCAGATGGGACAAAACTTCACACTTTTCTTTGGTTGCCAGAACATCCTCCAGTGTGGTTGCCTCGCCGAGATTGGAATTATTGATGATCGCGGTGAACGGCAGATGTGCCGCCGCCTCAATCTCTGCCATCACCTCCATCACTTCCTCGGGCGTGGTTGTCAGAGGGCGATAGAAGTTGACAACGCAGAATAGATCGAAGTTGTTTTCCTCACGGATGTATGGCGCATACCGTCCGAGCGCATACGCACCGCGGTCGTCGCCGCCAACATCCATGACAGCGTGTGTATGTGTCTGCTGAACCAGCGAATAGAGCTCCTGCGGGAGTGCCGGAAGATCGACGTTGGTATTGGCAAACGTCGGCGAGATCAGCGGAATTCCCGCTTCCTCCAGCTCATTTGCTGAGTCCTTTGTGCGGAAATACGGGTTGACAATGTCAAGATCGGCGATCCGGACAGGAATGCCCTGCGCCTTCAGGGAAAGCGCGTAATTGACCGCAATATTTGTCTTGCCGGAGCCGTAGTGTCCGCAGAAAATGGAGATTCGTTTTGTATTTTTCATTGATGTTCTATCTTTTATTTCATAAACGGGTTACTGTTTTTTCTTTGTATATGGTTAATCTCTGATTAACCGTGGCAGAGAAAATTCAGTTTTCTGAATTTTCTCGTGAGGTTGAGCTTGCTCAACCTCTGCATACAAATTCAATCCAGCCGAACTTGTCCTCGACCTTACCCCACTGAATGCCGGTCAGCTCGTCGTAGAGCTTCTGGGTCAGTGCGCCGATTTCGTTGTTCGAAACTTCGTAAACATTGCCCTTGTAGGACAGATGACCGATCGGAGAAACAACAGCCGCCGTACCGGTACCCCATGCTTCTTCCAGATGTCCGCTTTCGGCTGCACCGAACAGCTCATCAACGGAGAACAGTCTTTCCTCAACGTTGTAGCCCCAGCTCTTGAGCAGTTCCACACAGGACTTTCTGGTAATGCCGGGCAGAACGGAACCGGTCAGCGCGGGCGTGATGATCGTGCCGTCGATCTTGAACATGACGTTCATTGCGCCGACTTCTTCAATATATTTGCGCTCAACACCGTCCAGCCAAAGAACCTGGGTGTAACCCTTTTCTTCTGCCTTCTTGCCTGCACGCAGGGATGCCGCGTAGTTACCGCCGCACTTTGCATAACCGGTACCGCCGCGGACTGCACGGACGTCCTCGGATTCGATGGCGATCTTGACGGGCTTGATGCCTTCTGCGTAGTAAGCGCCGACGGGAGAGCAGATAACAACGAACATAGCGTTCTTGACAGCATGAACACCGAGGTGCGGGTCATTGCCAAACAGGTACGGACGGAGGTACAGAGAGGTACCCTCGGAGTGCGGAACCCAATCCTTTTCCAGTTCCACGATCGTCTTGAGAATGTCAAGGCAGCCTTCCTCGTCCAGCTGGGGCAGACACAGACGCTCTGCGGAATTATTCAGACGGCGGATGTTTTCCATCGGACGGAACAGCGCGATGTCGCCGTTCGCCTGACGGTATGCCTTCATACCCTCAAAGATTTCCGCGCCGTAGTGCAGCACGGTGGATGCGGGATGGATCGGCAGCGGACCGAACGGGACGATGCGGGCATCATGCCAGCCCTGTCCTTCGTTGTAGTCCATAATAAACATGTGATCTGTAAAGATCTTGCCAAAGCCGAGCTTGGATTCATCAGCAGGCTTGGCAGCCGGAGTTGTCGTTTTGGTAATGGAAATTTCGTATTTCATAATTTACTCCTCTAATCATAAAAGAATAATAATTTTGTATGTTTATCAGCAAGAAATTCTATCAACGGAATGGAAATCCATTCCAGATACGGCTTACTGATTTTTATACAGAGATCACCGTCGATAAAGACAAAAAACTCAATACCGAGCGAACAAAATAATCCGTAGTTCCGACGCATCGTTTCAATCAAGCGATGCACCGAAGCATAGGATACATCGGTCGTATCGTATACAAAGGTACACCCACCTTTATCGTTTTCCGCAATATATTCGTCAACCAAGGCAATGTAGGTCTCGTCCATCTTGCGCAGATGGATCGTCATTGTCTGTGTATAGATGTCATAATGTGCATATCCGAACCACGGTTCATTCATGAATGTCCGGTTCAGATATTCTACATTCCCCTCATAATATCCACCGTATTGCGCCTTGGAGGATGCTTCGTAATGTTCTTGAAAGGAATGTGCTTTGGGATTTCTATCCGGAATGACGATATTCGGTCTTAATACGCAATAGGAACCGGTCAGAACAGAAAGGATAAAAAGCGTACAAGTGCATACAAGCGTGAGAACACACGCAAGTATTCTGTATATTTTTTTCATATCAGTATACAGATGACCGCGGCGGGATCAAAGCGTCAGATTCGGTTTTGTATCGTTTTCTTTCTGTGCAGGAAAATCATCCTCAGTCAGCAGTCCGTCACGCAGACATGCGATTTTCAGTGCTTCCATTTCCACCGTCAGATCGAGTTTATCGTCATCAAACAATGCTTCGTACTGCTTTTCCATCGCGTGCTTGATGTCAATCAGATGCTCCAGTGTGTTTTCTGAGATATCATCAGCAACGACACCGCCCTGCTCCAATCTGACATATTTTTCAAGAATTGAGCCGAGTGTCGGCAGATAATAATTGAGAAACTGTCTGACACGCGGAATGATTTCCGGCTTTTTTCGTAAGGTTTTCAGAATTTTGTCTGCTTCATCGCAGATTTTTCCGCTGACAGTACGGATCGGAATGTTCTGGATATGCGGAATCCGACGGCGGATATCCATCAGATGGGTACGGCCTGTTTTCAGAATTTCGTTCTGCTCCTCCGTCAGCTCCGGATCCGCTTCCTCAGTTTTCGGAGGCACTTCGGACTCTGATACCGGATTCTGTTCGCTGTCACCGGTTTTCTTTTCGTCCTTATGGACGGAGAAATAAATGACAAGCACGACTACCGCAACAATGCCAACAATCGACAGAATCATACCGATCTTAATCAGCGTAAACAGCATCGGCGCGATTTTGATAAGAAGGACAATCAGTGCAATGACAGCAATCGTACTGAGACACCCTGATTTTCCGTTTTTCATGTTATTCCTCCTATCGGACATACGCAGTCATGAAATGTTGTTCCGGCGGAAGACAAGCTCCCGCTCTACGCATCCATTCATGCGCAGATGAACATTAACCCTTGAACTCCAGCAGCTTATGCTTCAGCTCATTTTCGATGCGGAGCAGTTCAGACTCAGCGTCCAGACGCTTCTGTCTTCCTTCCTCATGAATGCGCAGGACCTCGTCCAGCGTGCCGATCAGCTGCTCATTGGTGTACTGTACCGTTTCGATATCAACAATCGCACGTTCGGATTCCTGTGCGATATCAATGGTTCCCTGCTTGAGCGCCTCTGCATTTTTACGCAGCAGCTCATTGGTCAGATCGGAAACCGCACGCTGTGCTTCCATGGCCTGCTGTGAATGTGCCATACCGAGTGCCAGAACCATCTGGTTTTTCCACAGCGGAACGGTGTTGGAAACCGTGGACTGGATCTTTTCGGACATAATGGCGTTGTTGTTCTGAATCAGCCGGATCTGCGGTGCCATCTGAATGCAGATGGTTCGTGTCAGCTCCAGATCGTGGAGTTTCTTTTCAAACCGCTCACACATCGCAGCAAAATCGTTAGCCGTCTGTGCGTCATGCGTCTGACCTGACAGCTTTGCCTGCTCCTGCAAGGAAACAAGCGTCGTTGCGCGTTCCTCGTCGAGCTTTTGTCTGCCGGCCAGAATGTACATCGACAGCTCCTTGAAATACGCAAGATTTGCATCGTACAGCTTATCCAGCATCACAATATCGGTCAAAAGCCGATTCTGATGACCTTCCAGCTCGCCGACAATGCGGTCGATATTAACCTGTGCATCGTCATATTTTGCTCTCAGCTGTGTGACACGGTCGCCAGCCTTGCGGAACAAACCGAGGAACCCGCGCTTTTCTTCGGTTGCAGAAAAACCGCGCAGTTCTCCGACAAGATCCGTAATCATCTCACCAGTCGCACCGAGATCCTTGGTACGAACGCCTTCCAATGCGCTGTCGGAAAATGCAGCGATCTTCTTCTGACATGCGGCACCGTACTGCAAAACAACTGCGGAATCGCGTAAATCGATCCTTTTCGCAAAGTCTGCCACCATCTGTGTTTCCTCCGGTGACAGGACGATCTGCGGTACAGCCTCTGCCGCTTCCTTGGGAATCGGCAGAATGACAGGTTCTGCCACGGGTGCATCCCCTGTAGTGGGAAGCTGCAGTTCAATAGATGTGTTTTCAACAGACATATCGGAAACCTCCTTGCATATGGGTATTGTTCATACGACATTGCACGGGCGATTCCTGAATCGCCCCTACAATGAACACAGTTACGTATATTACAGCTTATTTCTCTGAATCTTACCGGACGTGGTCTTTGGCAGCTCATCGCGGAAGACGACCACACGCGGATACTTGTAGGGCGCTGTACGTGCCTTGACGTAATCCTGAATTTCCTTCTTCAGCGCATCCGTTCCCTCGGTTCCCTGAACAAGCACAATGCTTGCCTTGACAACCTGACCGCGCACCTCGTCGGGCTCGGGAGAGACACCGCATTCCAGGACATACGGCAGTTCCATAATGACGTTTTCAATTTCAAACGGACCGATACGGTAGCCGGAGGACTTGATAACATCGTCCACGCGGCCGACATACCAGAAGTAATCATCTTCATCGCGCCATGCGGTATCACCGGTGTGATAATAACCGTCATGCCAGACCTC
>SVRM01000092.1 GCA_015064785.1 Oscillospiraceae bacterium | reverse complement strand
GAGGCTTAGTCAGTCTTTCGGATTACTACCTAAAGGTAGCACATAGTTGATTTTGAATTGAACCGCCGTATGCCGAACGGCACGTACGGTGGTGTGAGAGGCGGATTAAATTCCGCCTACTCTATTTATGAAGTTTTCAGTCAGTTCACCGGATACGTCAGCACAAATCCCGTGACGGCACCGCCGTCGACCGTGACTGTCACATTCGCACCGTCGAGGTTGTACTTCTGCACGCCGAATGCATCCTCGACAGGATCGCCGAATGCCGCCTTGATGTCCGCTTCTGCCGAGCCGATCATCAGATACGCGCCGCCCGCATCGAGCGCAACCAGGTCAGAAAGAAGCGAAATTTCCGCGACATATTCCTTTCCCTGTGCATCGGGTGAGGTCAGCACGGTGTAAAGTCCTGCATAGGTGTAGACGCGGTCAAAGCCCTCGTGGACACAGCTGGACGCCTCCATCATGTCGGAATAGTCGCCGAGCGCCGCCAGTGCGTCAGCGGCAGGGGAGCCGAGTTTGAGGGTAATGCCGTTGTCAAAGACGCAGGTGTAGCCTTCTGCGGCAGGGGCAGTCTGTACCTCCTGCGCTTCGGTGACAGCGTCGGTGATGGCTTCTGTGACGACCGCGGTCGTCTGCGTTTCGGTGACAGCGGGATTCTGTACATCAGCGCCGCCGGTTTCCTGCGCGGTATCGGATGCAGTACCAGCATCGCCGCCGCAGGAAAGGAATGCCGCGGCAAGGGACGCAATCAGCAAAAGGGAAATCGTTTTTTTCATAATCGGTAGGACTCCTGTTCTATGATTCAAGATATCGGTTACGTATGACAGATCACGGGGTTGCCGGATAGAGCGACGGATCAAAGCTGTAATAGCCCTCGAGCTCGTAGGTGGAATACTGCTTCACCTGCCAGTCGGTGAGCAGGAATGTCTGAATCGGATGGCTCTTCCACTTGGGACAGGTATCCAGATGGTACCAGTTCCCGTTGATTTTGACCAGATTCCAATAATGCGGTGCTTTGGGATTGTTGCGCTGGATTTCGATATTTTCAATGCCGGCATGGGTCAGAAGCGCCGATGCGACGGCGTAATAGGTATAGCAGTTGCCGATGTGCGAGGTGAAGCCGGAATAGGCGGCTTCGATGAACTTGCCCATCAGATGGGAGGTCGCCGTGGAGTAGCGCAGATGACCGACGCACCAGGTATAGATGGCATACGCCTTCTGCGTGTCAGTCATGCCCGGCGTGGTAATCACGGACAGAATTTCGTTTGCATACAGCGAAACGGAAGCCTCATTTGCGCCGGTGACGTAGACGGCTGCCGTCTGCTTGGCGGTATTGCCTGCCTTGTCCGTGGCGGTATAGGTAACGTAATACTTACCGACCCGATTGACATCCACACCGGAGGCATCGACCTTGACTGCGACATTGCCGTCTGCGTTATCGTATGCCGAAACGCCGGAGCGGTACGAAACTGTGCCGTTCTGCTGTGCGTAGATGGTCTTGACACCGTAAATCGCCGGTGCTGCGGTATCGGCAATGACCGATGCGGTCGTGGTGGATTCCACCTTGTTGCCGCCTGCGTCCTCCGCGATGACAGTTACAGTGATATTGCCTGCCCGGGAGGTGTCGGGTTCGGTCTTAAAGGACAGCTTGACCTCAGTCGCGTCTGAAAGCTCTGCAACAAAGCGGTCGGGGATGAGTGTGTGACCGATATATGCGGTGATCGGTGCCGTGGTCAGCACGGGCGGCGTGGTATCGACCATCGTCAGCGAAACGGTCGGACGGCTGTACTTTCCGATCAGACGGACATCGTAGGTGCCGGGGGCAAGGGTTTCCGGATCGAAGCTGCTGTCAAACGTCGGCAGCTCGGCACCGGCTTTTTGCATCGCCGCAAACAGCGTATCGCGCAGGGTATCGAGCGTTGTGCCGCACTCTGCGGTCAGCTCCTGTGCGATGTTCCAGATCTGGAGCGCGCAGGAAAACTCTGTGATGTTGCCGGCGGCGTCTTCTGCTGCAACCACGACGGTCTGCGGTGCGAGGCTTTCAAAATCGGGTGCGGTCCTGTAAGACAGTGTCACCGCGGATGCATCCCGCAGATTGGTGACGAAATCCTCCGGCGCAAGTGTTGTGCCGGACAGAAGATTGTAATTGCGTTTGGTTCCCTTGGGCGGCGTGGTATCGGCAAGAACCAGCGACAGAATCGCGCGTTCCCCCGCCGTCTCCGCCGTCACACGGTAGCTGCCGCACGCCAAAGCATCCACGGCGGACAAATCAAAGGTCGGATATTCAGGATAGGCGTCGGCAAGCAGTTCTGCAATGGCAGCCGCATCGGTGCCGAATTCGATGTTCTGCGTACAGGCATCTGCCTGCACGGACAGCGCAACTTCGGTCTGCACGGTATTGCCGCCGGCATCGGTCGACAGCAGAATGCAGGTCCGCTCGCCCGGGGTTGATGTATCGGGTGCTTCGGCAAACGTATGTGTGACCTCGGTTTTGTCCTCACACAGCAGAACACAGTCGGACGGCAGGGGAACCGTACCGACACCGACGGTCATGCGGTAAGGCGTGACCGCAGGCAGTGTCAGATCGCACACGGAAACATTGACGGTACGCGGCAGGAACCCGAAAAAGGTCAGATGAATCTGCCGCTCGGCAATGACCGTCGTATCGACATCGCCTGGCTCCGGTTCTGCCTCGGTCAGACGGGAGAGAATCGGATGTGTCCGCAGTGCGCCAAGCGATACGGTTTCATCAAGGTCCACAGTGATGGGGCCGCTCAGACGGAACAGAATCACACAGAGAACGCAGAACACAAGCAGCAGCACACCGCCGACACAGCCCGCGGCAATGCCGATGATGCGTCCGAGCCTCGGTTTTGCCCTCTGTTCTTCTGCTGGCGTATCTGGCTCGCTTTGGGCATCGGATGATGCTTCTTCAGATGCCGTACTGTCCGCGTCTGGTTCTGCTTTGGCTTCCGTAGCTGCCGTCTCCTCGCGCAGCGACTGCTCGGAGATGTATGTTGTCTCGTTCTGCTCCGCTTCCTCGGCGGGGCAGTCGGAGATGCCGTCCGCCAGTTCTTCCGTCACTGCCGTTGCTGTGGGGATTGGCGCGGATTGGGGTTCTTCGTCGTCTTCCTCCTCCGGAATCTCAATTTCGGGCAGAGGGGAGAAAAACGGATCTTCCGCCGGAGTACGGGATTTGCCCGCATCTGCCGCCGTTTCCAGAAAACGCAGCAGGCGCTGATCGTCCTCCGCGTCCTGCGCAGCGGCGGGAACCGTGGGGGCAGCAGAGCCCGTTTCTTCGTTTCCGGAGGCAGTTGTTTCTTCTGCTGCCGGTGTCTGTGCGGACGACGGACGTAGGGTTTCGTTGGATGGATTGTTCATATAGGTCCTGTTATTATATCCTTCTGGGTTTGATGACTTACTGTTTTGCGCGGTTGCTGCCGGTGGACCGGAGATTGCCGCCTTCTTCCAATGCTGCCGCGCAGACATCGCCGATGTCGAAGTCGATCAGCGACTTCCACGATGCCGTCGAGCCGAAGTTGCCCGACTCGGCACATCCGCCGCACAGCGTATAGGTACCGTCACGGAGCTCTGCGATCACCGCCGAGCTGCCGGCGCGGATGCGAACTACATTTTCCAGCGGAAGTGCCGCAGAAAGACCGGTCGAGCGTTCTCCGCGCAGACCGATAGAGCCGTCCGCAAACAGCACGACCGTCGTTCTTTCGCAGGCTTCCACGTCGATGACGTTGTGCAGATCAGAAACGTCGCACTGTCCTGCGCTGTCCGCACCGCACGCAACCACGGTGCCGTCGGTCCGAAGTCCCACAGTAAATGCGTTTCCTGCGGCAATCGCGGCAATGTTTTTCCATTCCGAACCCGTAGTTTCGCACTGGCGGTAGGTGTTGTCGCCAAGGCAGGAAACCGTACCGTCCTCATGCAGGAAGACAAAATGCGCCTCTCCCGCTTCCACCGCCACGACATTGTTCAGCGACGATGCTGAGGAAATCAGCTTCATTTCTTCGCTGAGTACGGCGACGGCGGTATTACCGACAATGCGGTTGGTCATGATGGTCACGGTACCGTCGGTATGGACAAATGCCGTCAGCAGCTGTGACGATGCCATGGCGCTGACCGCAGGCTTGCCGGTCAGATACGCCGTGATGCGCTTCTGTGCGTCGGTCATGGTGGTGTCCTTGCCGCCGACCGGTGTGACACCGGACGGATGCACGCCGAGGGTGATGCGTCCTGCGTCGCTTCTGGACAGCAGAAGTCCGCCGCAGGTGACATAATTTGCATGATAAGCCCGTTTCTGGGAGGGAGTAAGCAGCGGATACAGCCCCGCAAGATCGGTACGGATGGCAGGATCCTCAGCGGCAATCGGAATGTGGGAGGCGTCAATGCCGAACTGCTTGGCAAGGAAGAACGCGCTGTCCGCATCGTGTGAATCGGAGAAATGCGCAATCAGCGCCTGCTCGACTTCCTCGTCGATGGCATCGCCGTCGGCACGGTATGCGGCAATGAACGCCGCGACCTCGTCAAACGCATTCTTGCTGATATAGTACCGCGTGGCGATGCCGAACACATCGGCAATCGTCTGTGCCGCAGTACCTTCATCCGACAGCTTCATTGCGGCACGCATTGCCACGTGATAGTGGTTTTCGCCGCAGGCATAGCGGACAATGGCGCCGAGAAGCGCATCGAGCGCCTCGGTATCGGCGGTTTTCTGCGCAATCCGGAAGGCATTTTCGTCAAAGGAGCCGGTATACGGGTCCAGCATCACTTCCGCCGCCGCTGCCGTAATTTCCGAGTCGAACGGGGTCGGTGCCGCAAATGCATAGACATATGCCGTTTCCCAGTCGCCATCCTCCAGCGCCCGGTCGGACGCTTCACGGCAGATGCGCTGCTGCACGGATGCAAACGGTGTTTCCGAGACAATGCGGAACGCTTCGTTGTACCGCTCCTCGGTGCAGAGCTGAAGCACGGTCAGATTCAGCTTCGACAGCTGGGAATTCAGAAACAGGTTGCCGCCGATTTCCTCGTTGATGTAGTCCTCTGCCTGCCCCTGCTCGCCCGCTGCCAGATAGACCGCGGCACCAAGCATGGCCCGCTGGTAGGACAGATAATGTACGCCGATGGAAATCAGTGAAATCACACCTGCCAAAAGCAGGGTATAGCCAAAGATGCGGACGCCGATTCTGCGCTTTTTGCGCTGTTTTTCCTGTGCGATCCGGGTCATCTCCAGCACATCGGGAAAATCCTCGCCGCCGTCATAGGTGTTTTCTGACGGCAGGGTATCGGTCGAATGCGTACCTGCCGCCGATTCGTCTGCCGCAGTGTCACCGGCACCGGGAAGTGTACCGAGCGTTTCCTCGCCGTAGACCGCCTTCATCGCGTTCTGCACCTTTTCCGCATCCGCCTCTGAGTAGACAAAATCGCCCGGGCGGTGTGTGATCGGGGTATCCTGACCGGCGACATGGATTTCACTGACATACGCGGAACAGCCGGGGAAGGCATTTGCAATGTCCGGCGGCAGAGAAAAGCTGCAAAGCAGATATTCGTGGTCGTCAATGTCTGCATCGGTATACACATAGGTGTAATACGGGTGCTCCGGATCGTCCAGCATGATGGGCAGAGCGGAGATGCGGTAGGAGATGGTAAAGGATGTCAGAGGAATGCTGCGGTCACGGCCGATATAGAAGTACAGCGTATCGATCGGCTGACCGTCCTGCGCGGTTTCGTGGGTTCGAATGATGTAGGAAAGGATGGCGGGCGATGCCGCGTTCGGCGTGGGAACACCCAGTCCGAGCTGATCGGCAAACCGCGGAACCGGATCGTAGATCATCGATGATCCGGCGGAATTCTGTGTTTGATTCATAGCAGCTCCTCCCCTCCTCAGTCGGTATCGTATTTTGCCGCTTCCGTGACCACCAGCGGAATGTCATCGATGGGATGGTCGGTCGGAAGGTAATATACCGTGTTGACATCCTGGAAATGCCACCACTCGGAATTGATGATATCAAAGCCGCAGGACACCATGACTTCTTTGAGATAATCCATGTTCTGCCGTGCGGTTTCTGTCATAGTCTGGCTGAGACGGGATGCAGCCTCGGTAAAGGTATGCATCGGCGTCGGCATTTCGATGAGCTTGCCGGACTGGTTCACAATCGAGATATCGAGGGCTGTGCCGCGGTCATGGACACCGCCCATGCCGCGCGACGGATCGGCGACCCATTTGTGCTGGCGCACAACGTCAAACCATCGCTGCTGTACGCTTGTCGGACGGTATGCATCATAGATGACCATGGTATAGCCATCCTCGCGGAGCAGAGCGATGGCTTCCTTGATTTTGGGCAGAAGGTCGTACTGTACCAGACACAGGTTTCGGTTGTAAAACGGCTGCTTGATCGTCGTTTCCGGCGTGGACAGCTGCATGGAAACGATGACATCGTAGTCGGAGAGATTGATATACTGCCAGTCTGCCGGATTGGTGGATTCAAACACGCGCAGGTACTTGCGGATGTCAACCAGATGTGAGTAGGCGGGAACATACGTCTCGTCGTTGGTTTTCGCCATACCGTAAGCAATCGGTACCTCGGCATAGACCGCCGAATCGGGATCAATGGCACGGACAAAGCCGTCCTTTGCGTAGCCGAGCAATTTGCCCTCCATCGAGGAAACCTCCGCCCACGTGCTGTTTTCAATCATGCTCAGGCGCACCAGCGTTCCGTCAGACAGCGTATCGGTCGGTACGGAATCGCCGACCTTGGCAAAAATATCCATTTTTTCATAGACACGCATCGAAAACTCGGTCGGTGCGGCGGCTTCGTTGGGATATGTCTCGCCGACGGAAGGCGTCATGGGAGACGCTCCCTTTTCCGGTTCCGTCAGATCGACGAGCGTGTTTTCAAAGGTGATGCCGAGAACCTCGGCAAGATCAAATCCGGCATAGGTACGGTTTTCGGCGTAATACACCCCATCGCCGCGTCCGCCGACACAGGAGGAGAGAACGAGGATGACGGCACACAGGATACAGATCAGGGCTGGGAGATTGATTTTTCGCATCGCTATTCCTCCGATTTCGTAGATTTTTTCTGTTTCTTCTGCATACAGGGTATGGGTGTCAGCGCGTTCCTCTGACCGGCATCAGTCGGATGCAGAAGCCATGTCCCCGGTGATGCGCCCATCACAGCCGATGAGCGAACGCAGGTTGCGTTCCACAATTTCCACAATCACCACATCTGCTGCCTGCGTTTGGAGCAGATCCAGACGGTACGGAATCGCGCGCTCAAGCTGGGCTGACGAAAACGATACCGCCAGATCGCCGAGCATGGCAGATGCAAAGGAGTCACGGAAGCAGAGAAGTCTGCCTGCCGTACCGGCACTGCGCGTGGTGATGGTCATATCCATTTCTGTGGAAAACGCGGAGGTGTAGATATATTGCCCGTCGTAATCAAAAACGAGGTTATCATCATATTTCACTGTCCCGGGATACAGCAGACGGTCAAGGTCGCCCTCATGTGTGGCAATCGCTGTGCGCGGCAATGCCGAGAAATCCGGCATCGGCAGGGAAAGGTGTTCCATGATCGCCTCATAGGCGATGTGTGCGCCGAAGCCGTTCCAGTGCGAATCGCGCCGATGGTACAGCAGCTGCTCCTCCTTTGCCGCCTCCAGCACCGGACGCAGATCGAGGAAATCGACCTCTGTTTTTGCACCGAGATACGCAAACAGCCGGTCAAGGTCGGACGGCGTATCCGGCTGTGCCATGCGGTACCGCGCGGGCATGTATTCCGGGTACACGGTATTCTTGTTGGGCGCGGGGACAAACAGCAGACGCGCACCGTGGTCCTTTGCATAGGCATCCAGATTGGACAGCGCTCCGGCGATGGCGGAGAGTTCTTCCTCGGTCAGTGGGTTTTGGCGCAGGAAGGCATCCATCGTGTCCTGAAAGTAGAGAAAACGATCCTCGCCGACAATGACCTGATCGTTGCCCGTGGCAAACACCGTTTCCTTCAGCTGAGAAAACAGGTCAACGACGGTGCCGCGAAAGGCAAAGCGCTTGGAAAACCAGGTTTCAAAATCGTTGCCGAAGCCGTCGGAAATGCGGCCGTCCGTAATCAGCACGGGCATTTCGGCACCCTCCACCGCTGAGGATGCGCCGGGAATCAGCATTCCGACCGAGAAAAAGGCGCACAGACAAAAGAACAGCACGCAGAACAGGAGAGTACCGACGGTTTTGCAGTTGTATTTCATAGCGGCACCTCAGAAAATGTAATAGATAAACGGATTGAAGGCAGAGGACGCAAGCGTCATCACGCACAGCAGAAACAGGGGAATGCACAGCACGGACAAAACACCGTTCCAGACCGATTCCCGACCGCAGGCAATCATCCGGTCACGGACGGCAGGCAGGATGGGGGCGGAGAACAGCAGTCCCGCGCCAAGCATCAGCACGGTATACGGCGAGAAGTATCCAAGTGCATCGGCAGGATTGCCGCCGAAGGAAAACATTGCGCCGATGAAGGAAAAGCCCGCACCGACCGACGGCGCACGGAACATGACAAAGCCAAGCACGACACACAGCAGGGTATAGATGCGCAGCGGAAGCTGCCAGGCGCGCTTCTTCTCCAGCCGGTCAAAGCCGCAGACACGTTCCAGCATCATCAGTCCGCCGTGCCAGAGTCCCCAGAGAATGTAGGTGAAGTTCGCACCGTGCCAGATGCCCGTCAAAAAGAAGACGAAAATGCGGTTGAAAATGGTTCTGGCGGAGGAGCATCGGTTGCCGCCGAGCGGAATGTAGACGTAAGTCCGGAACCAGTTGGTCAGCGAAATGTGCCAACGACGCCAGAAATCGCGGATGGTGACGGCAGAATAGGGGTAGTTGAAGTTCTCGCAGATGGAGAAGCCGAACATCGATGCAAGTCCGATTGCCATATCGGAATAGCCGGAGAAGTCAAAATAAATCTGGATGGAGTAACAGAGCGCACCTGCCCATGCCAGTGCAAAGGAGGGTTCTGCCGACGCAAATGCCGCATCGGCAATGACCGCCGCCGTGTTGGAAATCAGCAGCTTTTTGGACAGACCCTGCACAAAGCGGCGGATGCCGCGTGCCGTGCCGTCCAGCGTCACGGTACGTTCGGAGAGCTGCAATTCGATGTCGTCATAGGCGACGATCGGACCGGCAATCAGCTGCGGGAAGAAGGAGATATACAGAAGCAGATTGAAGTAGTTTTTCTGCACCGCCGACTTGCCGCGCGATACATCCAGCACATAGGACAGCACCTGGAAGGTATAAAAGGAAATACCGACCGGCAGGGACAGTCCCGGCAGCGGAACGTCAAACGGCAGCAGAGAACACAGCCACGGCACATACTTGAAAAAGCCGAGAATGATCAGGTTGATGACAACCGCAAAACCGGTCAGGAGCTTTCGGCGGCGGTCATCCGATGCGGCAATCGCCGTACCGATGGAGCGTGCGGCACAGTAGTTGAACAGCACCGACAGCAGCATAATGGCGATGTAAATCGGCTCGCCGTATGCATAGAACAGCAGGCTTGCGATACCGAGCAGCACATTGCGCACGGTAATATATTTTGACGGAATCAGCAGATAGAGCAGCCAGACCGCGGGAAGAAACAAGAACAGAAAAACGGTGGATGAAAAGACCATATGTAAAACCCGTATCCAAAAAATTATTATCTTATATATTATACCATCTTCGCAGTACAATTACAAGTATTTTCCGTGAACTCGTGTGGGAAAATTGTTTGGAAAAACTGTTTTTCACGTAAAAATGGGGCTGTTGCATTTCATAAATCATTGAACAAATGATAACTCCCTCAGTCAAAAAAAGACGCTTCTGCGTCTTTTTTTGACAGCTCCCTCGCAGAGGGAGCCTAAAATAAGCCTCCCTCTGCCGAGGGAGGTGGCTCACCTACGGTGAGCCGGAGGGAGTTTTTGCACATTGTTCTAAATGCAACAGCCCGACCTGGTTTATTTGTTTTTCAGATACGCATCAATGGCCTTGGCTGCGGTTTTTCCGGCACCCATCGCAGAAATGACGGTTGCCGCGCCGGTAACTGCGTCGCCGCCGGCATAAACGCCGTTACGCGAGGTTGCACCTGTGGTTTCTTCCACAACGATGCCGCCGCGAGCGTTGACATCCAGACCGGCTGTCGTCGATTTGATCAGCGGATTGGGCGAGGTACCGATGGACATGATGACGCAGTCCACATCGATGATATGCTCCGTGCCGGGCAGCTCGACCGCACGTCTTCTGCCGCGGGCATCGGGTTCGCCAAGTTCGCAGCGGACACATTTCAGTCCTGTGACAAAGCCGTTCTTTGGATCGCGCTTGTCATCGGGGTTGGAATAGCCGAGAATTTCCACAGGGTTGTTCAGTGTGAGGAATTCGATGCCTTCCTCTTTGGCATGTTCGACCTCCTCGTGACGCGCGGGAATCTCCGCCATCGAACGGCGGTAGACAATATAGACATGCTCCGCGCCCAGACGCAGCGCCGTTCTTGCGGCATCCATGGCAACGTTGCCGCCGCCGACAACAGCGACATTGCCGCCCTTCATGATCGGCGTGACGGGATCGTCGCGGTACGCTTTCATCAGGTTGGAGCGCGTCAGAAATTCGTTTGCGGAATAGACGCCCTTGAGCGACTCGCCGGGGATGCCCATAAAGTTCGGGAGACCGGCGCCGGAGCCGATGAAGATTGCCTCATAGCCCATGTCAAACAGTTCATCGACCGTCAGCGTCTTGCCAATGACCATGTTGCAGGCAATTTCCACACCCATGGCGCGGAGGTTGTCCACTTCCTTTGCAACAATGGACTTGGGCAGACGGAATTCGGGAATGCCATAAACCAGCACGCCGCCGGCGGTATGGAGGGCTTCAAATACGGTCACGGCGTATCCTGCCTTTGCAAGATCGCCGGCACAGGTCAGACCGGACGGACCGGAACCGATCACCGCGACCTTATGTCCGTTGGACGGGGCTGTTTCAGGGACTGCATCGGAATGGGCATTGTGCCAGTCGGCGACAAAGCGCTCCAGACGACCGATGCCGACCGGTTCCCCCTTGATGCCGCGGACACACTTCGATTCACACTGCGTTTCCTGCGGGCAGACACGTCCGCAGACGGCAGGCAGGGTCGAGGAGGCATAAATGACCTGATATGCGCCCTCAAAGTCGCCTTCCTTGATTTTGGCAATGAACTGCGGAATGCGGATATTGACAGGACATGCACCGACGCACGGCATGTTTTTGCAGCCGAGACAGCGCAGCGCCTCGTCAACGGCCACCGCTTCGTCATAGCCGAGCGCAACCTCGTCGAAGTTGTGCGCACGCACGGACGGCTCCTGCGTCGGCATGGGGTTCTTTTTCGGTGACATATTCGGCATTTTACTTCACCTCTTTATGGAACAGATTGCAGGTTTTCTCATATGCGTGCCGCTCAAAGTCACGGTACATCGCACCGCGCGACATCGCCTCATCAAAGTCAACGGCATACCCGTCAAAGTCGGGACCGTCGACGCAGGCAAATTTTGTGACAGGCTTGCCGTCGGCCGTGCGCAGCGTCAAACGGCAGCCGCCGCACATACCGGTTCCGTCGATCATGATCGGGTTCATCGAAACAATGCACGGAATGCCGGTCGGACGGGTCGCCTCGACAACGAATTTCATCATGATAAGCGGACCGATGGTGATGACCGCATCAAAGGTTTCTCCGGCTGCAAACAGCTCGTTCAGCGGCACGCAGACATTGCCCTCCCTGCCATGGGAGCCGTCATCGGTCATCACGTGCAGAGCATCGGAGCAGGTGCGGAATTCGTCCTCCAAAATCAGCAGATCCTTTGAGCGGAAGCCGATAATCGAGGTCACAGATGCGCCCATTTCATGCAGCTTCTGCGCAATCGGAAGCGCGATGGCACAGCCGACACCGCCGCCGACGATGCAGACCTTGCCAAGTCCGTCCAGATGCGTCGGTACACCGAGCGGGCCGACGAAATCACAAATGCTGTCGCCCGCTTCCTTCTGATTGAGTGCCATGGTGGTTGCGCCGACGATCTGGAAAATGATGCGCACCCAGCCAGCCTCCCGGTCATAGCCGGCGACCGTCAGCGGAATGCGTTCTCCGTCCTCGTCCACGCGCAGAATGATAAACTGACCCGGCTGCGCTTTTCTTGCGACGAACGGCGCTTCGATGTCCATCAGCGTCACAGTCGGGTTCAGGCTTTTTTTATGCAGAATCTGATACATTGAGATACCCTCTTTTGATTTTGTATAAATAATATTTTATCACACATCCCTCGTAATTTCAATAGATTTCTGCATATTTGTGCAATTTTTTGCATAGCGCACCTTGCACGGATATCGCGGTCCGATGGGCGGCGGCTGTGTATCGCTCCGGAAAAAAGCACGAAAAACAGGGTGAAAACATGAAAAAAAGCGCGTATCTGTATTGCAATTTCATTTGATACATGTTATAATATAATATATGTGTTTTGTATTCTGGGAATACAATTTGAAAGGAGCCTCATCATGAGTGTTAAAGTACCCGAGGGCTATCGCTCTCTTCTTGATATCCGCCAGACCGAAATTGCAATCAAAAAGGTCAAGGACTTTTTTGAACGCGACCTCGCCATCCAGCTCAATCTGACCCGTGTATCAGCACCTCTGTTTGTCGACCGGAACAGCGGTATGAACGATACGCTGAGCGGTACGGAGCGTCCCGTCAGCTTCGACATCAAGGGCATCTCCTATGAGGTCGAGGTTGTTCAGTCGCTGGCAAAGTGGAAGCGCTGGGCGCTCGGTCATTACGGTTTCCGTCACGGGGAGGGTTTGTATACCGATATGAACGCCATCCGACGCGACGAGGACACCGACAATCTGCACTCGGTTTTCGTCGACCAGTGGGACTGGGAGCGCATCATCCATCGCGAGGAACGCAACGTGGAAACCCTCAAGAGCATGGTTCGCCGCGTCTACCGTTCCATCCGTCACACCGAGCGCTACATCGCAGAGGATTATGCTTTCTCCGACTGCATTCTGCCCGAGGAAATCACCTTCATCACGGCGCAGG
>SVRM01000091.1 GCA_015064785.1 Oscillospiraceae bacterium | reverse complement strand
CTGGAAGGTGCTCAAACCGCGAAGATGGAGCTGTACGAAGATTTCATCAGCGGTAAAACCACCAAAGAGGAATACCTGAAAAAGAAGGCCGAGCTGAACAACAAAGAACAATCCGCTAAAATGCAGATTGCTCTGGTGGAAGAAAGGTTAAAGGAACTGTCACAGGCAGAAATGCAAAGCGATACTGTCAGCGAAGAAGAGAGTATCGTGAACAAGTACCTGAATATCTCCTCTCTTGATGATGCCTTAATGCAAGAACTGGTTAAAAAGATTGTGATCTTTCCGGATGGTGCTATAAGCATTGTTTGGAACTTCCGCGACCTGTTTGATGGCTCCGCCACTGAACAACTCGGTTAAACGACGCAAAATACAAAAAAGTGTTGTCCCTAATGAACATCAACCGTGTCGGGGTCACCGATTTTGCAGAATGGAAAGCTCGTTGGAGCCGTCACGCATGTCATGGTCAACCAACCGCAAAGAGGCTATGGGATTTTTATTGAGAATATGTTGGGGATGGCGGGGAGTGAATAAAGGAAAGCCGGGGTGATGAGCCTCGGCTTTTTCAATGCAGCCGTTCACGAAAACGTTACATTTATTCGCAGATTGTTTACACAATATATATATATTTGCAAAAAACATTTTGTTATAATAAACACAAAACATAGTTGATTTTCAATCAGTTAATATTACATGTTTCAAGGAGGAATAGAAAAATGAAAATTTGGACTACCCCTATTGCGCGTGGACAAAAGTTTGCTGCCAATGATTATGTATCCGCCTGCTATAAGATGAGTTGTTGCGCTTGGCCTGCATGGATAAACGGCGAAGGTGATGGTACTTTGACTTATATCAGTAACCTGTATGATGACACCAACGGCAATGGTCAGTGGGATGGCAAGGATGTTGATAAGCGGATCATCAGTGGTGTTGCCACATGCGGCGCGGAGATGGAGAATCATGTTGTGGGTGATCCCAACAAGCCTAACAGTTTTATTGAAATTAATGGTGAAGTTATTCCTGCATATTTCTGGGAGGATTCCAATGGTGATGGCCATGTTGGACAGTTGGGAAAAACCACTGTTGATCTTGGCAATATGTCCTGAAGAAATCTGTCTTTTTAATACCTACATTCACAGCCCTTCATTTTGAAGGGCTGTCTCTTTTGGTATTACCAAAAAAAGGGGCTTAATGCGACAGCTCCAGTTTTTTATGCGCAGAAACAGAGATTGCATCGGAACTAATCAAGTCTGAATCACGTAATATATGTCGAGTGCTATTTTGAACTGTTCTTCGGCTGCCGATATCCAAGATTTGATTATTAACAAATTGTTTACAGAATGTATATATAATAAAAAGAATTTATCTGTTAAAATAAGTATACAAATAGAAGTTTGTTACAAAATTTCAAGGAGGATAAACTATGAAAACTTGGACAATTCCTGTTGCAGCTGCTCAGCAGTTTACTGCGAATGATTATGTTTCGGCATGTTCTGCTGAGGTTGAAATTAAATGTGATCTGCCTCTTCCTGCTGATTTGGATAGATACATACTCAACTTTGATGAACCATTTCATACTTATGACGGAAAAATCATAAGCCAAATGAGGTACAATCCCTGCGCCAAAGTACACGAAGTAGGTGTTCATGGTGAATTGAAACCAATTCAGATTACTCAAGGAAGAAAAAAATCTGGTGGGGAAATTATTGAATTAGATGAGCCGATCGACTGTTACTTTTTTGCAGAATATACAGAAGACGGTTTGTTGAGAAATGTTCATTGTACTTTGAGTGCTGATGGACTCACAAGTAATAAGTCTTAAATACATGATATGAAAAATCCTTAGGTTCTGTTTCAGAAATGTGCCAAATCGGATTGAAAACGAGAATTCTGCCAATGGACGATAAAGGCCCATTGGCAGTTTGTTTTGATAGACCAATTTATACACTCCCGCAGAGGTGAATACCTGAGGGAGTGTTATTTGTTTTCGTGCAGATAACAATAAAACAATTATCCGATATTTGGGGTGTGTTGTAGAGTTATTGGTCAAAAGTCCCCAAAACATACGATTGTTCTGTTTTAGATATCTATTGTATATTTTCCAAAGTTCTTGCTATTTTGCATTTTCTGTGATATAATAGCACCAACGATACTTCTGTGGAGGATTGTCATGTTCCGAAAACTGTTTGAACAGCCGGCAGAACGAAAACCCGGACGCGATTATGCATCGGATAATCTTCGTTTTCTGCTGATCTTTGTGGTTGTATTTGCACATCTTCTTGAAATTGCAGCGCCGTTTCCGAACAAGGGCGAGATTTACCGGCAGATTTACAGCTTCCATATGCCGGCTTTTCTGTTTTTGTTCGGCTATTTTGTCAAGCCTGCGCCCAGAACAACGCTGTTTCACTGGGTTCTTCCGTATATGGTCTGGCAGACGCTGTACTGCCTGTTTTCCACGCATATTCTGGACAATGCCGTCCCGCTGCAATATACAACGCCGTACTGGCTTTTGTGGTACATGCTTGTATGCATTTTTTACCAGCTGCTGACACCGATGTACGAGCTCGGCCGCGGGTACGGTCAGCTTGTCACGCTGCTTGCGGTGTTTGCGCTGGCGCTGTATGCCGGCTATGACAATAAGATCGATTACCTCATGTCGCTGTCCCGTTTTTTCGTGTTCCAGCCGTGGTATGTTCTGGGCTATTTCTGTCGGAAACATGCTGTGGATGAAAAATTTTCCCGCCCGAAGCTCCGTCATGTTCCGGTGTATCTCGTCTCTGCCGCGCTTGTTTGTGTGTCGGTCTGCCTTTTGAAGCATCTCAACGTGCCCGATTATTTTCTGTACGGCTCCACCTCGTATGCAAGCACGCAGTGTTCTGTCTGGCTGCGTCTGCTCAGCCTTCTGATTGCGTTTTCCTGGATTGCATTCCTGTTTTTGACACTGCGGGTCTTTATGAACCGAAAACTGTTTCTGATCACCATGATCGGACAGAATACACTTCCGATATTCCTTCTGCACGGTTTTGCCGTGAGAGGAATCCGGAATTATTTCCCGTCGCTGACAGACACCCCGTGGAAGGTGCTTCTGCTGACCTGTGTTCTGCTGGCGGTGCTTGGCAATCGGGTTATGAAAACCGCAGTGGACCTGATCGGGCTGACATGGCTCAAGCGTTTTGCCAAGCCATCGGAGGAAAAACGCAGTACCGACTGATTCGGAATGCAAGGCTGTTTGTGCCGATTTTCGTAAAGCTCTTGCCATTTCGGAACAGCTGTGATATAATACATTATAACAGAATCTGTGTGGGGAGGAATCATCATGTATATCAAGGACTTACATAAAATCTGGCTTGCCACTGGAGAAAATCCCATTTATCTCGAACCGTCGATGGCGAACCGTCACGGTCTGATCGCCGGCGCAACGGGTACCGGTAAGACCGTCACGCTCAAGGTGCTGGCGGAATCGTTTTCCGATATGGGTGTTCCGGTTTTTGTTGCCGACATCAAGGGCGACTTATCCGGCATGTGTGAGCCGGGTACAGAAAACAAGCACATCCGCCGTTCCATCGATTCAATGGGACTGGATACATACGGCTACGGCTATTGTTCCTATCCCGTGCAGTTCTGGGATGTTTATGGAAAACAGGGTCTTCCTGTCCGCACCACCGTTTCCGAGATGGGACCGGCACTGCTTTCCCGTCTGCTCGGACTGAATGACACGCAGGAGGGCGTTCTGCGCATTGTGTTCCGTATCGCGGACGAAAAGAATCTTCTGCTGATTGATATGAAGGACCTGCGCAGCATGGTGCAGTATGTCGGTGACAACGCAAAGGAATTCAAGCTGACCTATGGCAATATTGCGCCGCAGTCCGTTGGTGCGATTCAGCGCGCTCTTTTGGCACTGGAGGACGAGGGCGGTGACATCTTCTTCGGTGAACCGTCGCTGGAGCTTTCCGACTGGATCGAATGGGACGAAAACGGACGCGGCTATATGAACATTCTTGAATGTCAGGAATTGTTCCAGCATCCGATGCTGTACGGAACCTTCCTGCTGTGGATGCTGTCCGAGCTCTACGAAATGCTGCCGGAAGCAGGCGATCTTGACAAGCCGAAGCTGGCGTTCTTCTTTGATGAAGCACATCTTCTGTTCAAAGATGCGCCCAAGGCTCTGGTTGAGAAGGTCGAGCAGGTCGTGCGTCTGATTCGCTCCAAGGGTGTTTCCGTCTGGTTCATCACGCAGAACCCGACCGATATTCCCGATACGGTGCTCGGTCAGATCGGCAATCGCGTCCAGCACGCACTTCGCGCGTATACACCTGCCGATCAGAAAGCCGTTCGTGCGGCGGCACAGTCCTTCCGCGAAAATCCCGCATTTGACACGGCGGAAGCGATTCAGGCAGTCGGTACGGGTGAAGCGCTTGTTTCTGTGCTCGATGCAGACGGCGTCCCGGGAATCGTTGACCGTGCGTTCATTCTGCCGCCCAAGAGCTCGATGAAAGCTGTTTCTGCGGATGTCATGCAGTGCGTGATCGACGGCAGCCTGATGCAGTCCAAATATGAGCGCACCATAGACCGCGAATCGGCGTATGAGGTTCTGACGGAAGCCGCCGAGGAGGCTGCGGAAGAAGCTGCACGCGAACAGGAAGAAGCGGAAAAGCAGAAGGAAAAAGAGAAAAAGGAAAAAGAAAAAGCAAAGAAAAAATCTTCTTCCAAAAAGCGTACCTCTCTTGTCAGCAAAGCGGCATCGTCAACTGCCAACACCATCGGACGCGAGATCGGCAAAAAGATCGTACGCGGACTGTTCGATACGTTTTTGAAATAAAAGATTCGGCACTGTCACAGGCATTCGTGTTGTGACAGTGCCGCTGTTTCTTGGAATTTGATTTCCAATGTGCGGTCGCCGATGTACGGGCGGATGAATTCGGGATGTTTGATAATTCTCCTTCCAATCAAAAAATCTGTTGCATTTCCGACCTGTTTATGTTATAATGAAAAAAACGACATAAGGAGCTGACATGATGAATCTGCTTACGTTTGAAACGTTGTCTTACTTTGCCGCAACGAACGCGGCAATCGTGAAAACGCCTGTCCGCGGCATTGTTCTGACCTTTCACGGACTCGGTTTTTCGCAGATGTTTTCGGAGCCTGATGACTATGACCGGGATCTGGCAGGACGCGGTATCCTGCGTGTGATTCCGTATTACAACCCGTGGTGCTGGATGAACCGGCAGACGGTGGATTATGTTGACGAGATTCTGGACGTGCTGTTTGCGCACTTTGCGCTTGCCGAGGACACGCCGATCATCTCAACCGGCGGCTCAATGGGCGGTCTTTGTTCGCTGACCTATGCCGCATATGCCAAGCGTACCCCGGCAGCGGTTGTGTCCAACTGTCCTGTCTGTGACCTGCCGTACCATTTCACCGAGCGTCCCGACCTGCCGCGCACGCTGTACAGCGCCTTTGGCTCCTATGACGGTACAATGGACGAAGCACTGTGCTCTGCATCTCCGCTCCATCTGGCGCAGAATGGAAAGATGCCCCCCATTCCGTACTATATTTTCCACTGTACAGCGGACACTGCTGTCAGCAAAGAACAGCACAGCGACAAATTTGTCGCTGCAATGCAGACATGCGGGCGTTCCGTTACTTATACCGCAGTCCCCGATCGCGGACATTGTGATTTGTCGCCGGAGGCACGTGTGCGGTACGATGCACTGCCGATTTCCGTCATTCTCGATGAATGGGACGACTGATCTGTATATGAGAAGACATTTTTTCAAAGACATACCATTTCCGTGTGCGATCGATGTATTGGAAGACGCGGGATATCACATGCACAACTGAACAAGGAGAAATCACTATGAATATTCGTTTATGTACTGCCGCAGACCGCGACGAGGTCAACCGTCTGATGTATCAGTCCAGTAAAATCCACACCGCAGGTGTGCCGGACTTTTTCATTGAGCTGGAGGAATCCATTACGGAAAAGGTGTATCAGGAGGTACTTAGTGCAAAGGATCAGGTACTGCTCTGTGCCGAAAACGACGACGGCGGTCTGTGCGGCTTCTGTCATCTGTCCCTGCGCGAGCATTCCGGCTGGGTCGAGATGAAGAATGTCCACGTGGAAAACATTGTGGTCGACGAGGTCTGCCGCGGACAGGGCATCGGACATGCGCTGCTGGCGGAAGCAGAATGCATTGCAAAGGAATGGGGGGCGGTACAGCTCAATCTGATGTGCTGGGCGTTCAACGACGGTGCGCGCCGTCTTTATGAATCGCTCGGCATGACAGAACAGCGCTCCATCCTCGTCAAGAATTTATAAGTGAGGAGGGATTCCATTATGAAAATTGAAATTGAAGCAAATCTCTACCGCTATCTTTTCAAAAACGTCTACTTTATCAACGGTACTGCTTACGCCGGCAAGTCTACAATGGTACGGATGCTCACAGAACGGTTCGACGGAATTGCGTGCGGTGAGAACTATCATCTGGCACTGCGGGATGCCGCGACACCGGAGTTTCAGCCGAATATGTCCTATTTTCAGACGATGTCCGGCTGGCAGGAGTTTGTGACCCGCACGCCGGAGGACTACGCCGCATGGATTGCGGGAAGCGCACAGGAGGCGGCGCAGATGGAGCTCCTCATTCTGACGCAGACGGTGCTCAACAATCCCGACAAAAAAATCTTTGTCGATACCAATATTTCCGTGGAGCTTCTGCGTGAGATTTCCGATGATGACCGTGTCGCACTGATGCTGGCGCCCGGTGAGATGTCGGTCTCCCGTTTCTTTGACCGTCCCGATGCGGAAAAGCAGTTCATCTATCAGAAGCTGCTGGAATGTCCCGATCCCGATGCAGCACTTGCCAATTACCGAAAGATTCTTGAAAAATGCAACAGTCCCGAAATCTACCGAGCCTTTGAGGAGAGCGGATTTTTCGTTTACAAGCGTACCGAGCAAAGTACGCTTGACGAGGCATTTGCGGCGGTTGCAGGACATTTCGGGTTGATCGAACCATAAAAACACAGCACTGTCCCGTTACAGAAGTTCTGTTTCGGACAGTGCTGATTTTTTTGTTAACGCTTCTTTTTGATGATAAGGACGACGACTGTGATGCCGATGGCGACGACCAGTACTGCGGCGGCAACATAGAGCCACAACAGCGAACCCGTCGTTATGATCGCTGTCGGTCCGTCCGCACCGCCGATGACCTCGAGTGCCTCGGATTCGGTCAGATCGGTGATGACCTCCGTATCCGCGGTTTCCTCACGGATCGGTGTGGGATTGACGATTTCGATGGGGGCATTTTCGGTCTTCAGGTCGATGCCCCAGATGTTATTGGAGGCGGACTTGATTTCCGCGGTACCGCGTGCCGATGCGGGGACGGTGTTGCCCGAAATTTCCACATTGGTGGCGGAAATGACAGTGATCGGAATCTGAACGTCTTTTTCGGGATTGCCGTGGACGGATTTGTCGCGTGCGGTGATTGTATTGTTCTTTACGGTGACATTCAGCGCGTGGGATACCTTGATGGCTGTCTCATTTCGGCGGTTTTCGATAAAATTGCCCTCGATGACGATATCGCGGTGAAGCTGATAATTCGGATCATCGCTTTGGCTTGTGTCGCCGGAGACATTGATCGCGGCGTAAAGTCCGTTGGTCGGTGCGGCATACCCGGTACCGATGATGTGATTGTTCCGGATGACAAGGTTCTGTGCAAAGCCGAACTCCGGCCATTCATGCGATTCCGGCTTGACGAGAATACCGGACATACGGACATCGCGGATGGTGCAGTGTTCGATTGTACCGTCCGTACCCTTGATGAGCAGACCGCGGCTGCGGATGCGCTCCACGACACAGTTGCGGATGGCAAAATCGTTTGACTGGCGGTCGAGATTTTGCAGAATGACACGGTCGGTCATACCGTCAAAGCGGTCTGCAAGACGGATGGAGCCATTGTCTGCCGACGAAGCAGCAGTGGTATCGCCGATCCACGCATAGTCCATCGTCAGAATGCGGATGCGGTCGCCGACCTCGACACCGTCGGTATGGGATGCATAATTGCCGGTGGCAACATCAAAATCGGGATCGATGGAAAAGGTATTGCTGTCCGCATCATAGGCGGAGGTTATCATGTAGTGCCCGTTGATGTTCGTGCCGTCGTCGGTCATATCACAGAAGACGCAGTCCTCCAGCACCGGACCGACGCGCATATTGGAAAAGTGCGATGCGTCACAGGTGGACAGCATACGGTCTTCGGTCGCACCCGCAGGCTTCGGCCCCGGTGCGACAATACAGCGCGACAGTGTAACGCGATCCTCGCCCATCCAGCCGGAGAACGCAAATCCTGAGCCGCCCCATATGGTGACGTCGGCGAAGGTAACAGCACCTGCGTAGTTGATGGTACAGATGTGCGACGCAAGACCGCGGAAGGTCAGGCGGTCACCTGCCGCCAGAGGTGAATCGACGGTCAGCGTATAGGTACCGTCGCTGTTTTTCTGCCGCTCGGACATCAGCTGATCGGCGTAGGGCAGCTTTTCGCCGGCTTTGAAGCCGAGTGATGCACCGGTCTTTGCGTACAGCGATTCGTTTGTAATCTCACAGTCATAGCCTGCATCCGGCTGCCAGACGAGCTTGCCGCCGCTGTTGGAGATGACAGTACCCTGTGCGTTGGCAGACAGCATATGGTCAATGGTCATGCCGAGAATGCTGATGTTGTCACTCCGGGTGACAGCGACAGTGGATATTGTGTATGATGCAAATTTTGCGCACATACCGTATGCCGCGACGGTGATGTTTTCCTGCGAGACAATCGAGAACTGCGGCAGATTTTCGTAAATACCGGCGGGGAAGATAACCTCCTCATAATTGGCACCGGCAGAAAGCAGAAAAACATTCGGCTGAACAAATTCGCCGTTGTAATAAACGTGTGTACGGACGGTACTGCCCGAAAACCGGTCATTGTTGTTCTGCGGCAGGCGCGATGCATCGACACCGGCGTAATCGGTGCCGTCAAGCGCACCCGGCAGATCGGTTCCCCAGATAACAGCGCGGTCATCGTACTGCCAGAAATCGGCGGGGACTGCATCGCCGTTCTTTTTGTTGTCGGTCAGATTGATGTATTTGGATGTTCCGACAGTGCCGGCGGCAGTACCTGTGAAGTCGTTTGCGATCACGGAAATATCCGACGCGCCGCGGATGCTGACCGCACCGGAGAGGGCATTGCCGTAAAGCGTCTGGTTTCTGCCGGTCAGTGTGACACTGCCCGAGACAGACGAGCGTGCGATCACAGCATCGGTACCGTTTGCGGTGAGATCGGCAAAATCACAGTTCTGTGCAAAGAAGCCGATGCCATCGACGGTGATCGGTGCATGGATGGAACAGTTGACCATCGTCACGCGCTCGCCCGTGACCGTGACCGTGCCGCCGTTGACGGCAAAGTCGGTAATCGCCACATCAGATGCGGAAATGACAACCGCCGTACCGTCCGTCTGCACATCGGCAAGCGACAGTACACTGCCGCTCTTGTCCGTGCCGATTTCCCAGGTGTCTGTGATGACGGTCGGGTTGTCGCTATGGATGGCAGTACAGCCGACGGAGACGGGATACTTTTCGCCGGGTGCGGGCGGCAGCAGATTTTTGGTCAAAGCACCGCCGTTTTCAACCGAATTGTACGTGACAACCGGTGCAAAATAGGTGTTGTCGTAGTCCATGTAGTGGTCGTGACCGTTGCCGCAGCGGAACAGAATCAGCGCACCTGCGCGGACATCGAGCGTGATGTCATCAATTTCCAGCGTTTCACCATTGCCGACATCGGACATCGGAAGCAGTGTGCTGACACCGCTGTCATCCTGATAGAATACACCGATGGTAACACCGTCGCCGGGACGCTCCACAGACGAGGAGTCATTGACCCCGGCACCGCCGGGGAAGGAGAGTGTCACGTTGCCGCTGACAGGTGCCTTGAAGGCAAGCACGGCATCGTAGTTCAGACCCGGATGAATATGATCCTGCTGAAGCATACCCATCTGGAAATTGTTCTCACCTGCCCACCAGTTGCCGTTGACATAGGCCGGCATGTATTCCCAGAAATCGGTGGATTCCGGTGCTGCCATAAAATACCAGCCGTCAAGCCCCTGTTCTTCGGTGACATCCGGTGAAAAACTGTCGCCTGCCCCGACTGCGGTTTCCGCGCTGACGGAGAACGGAAGCCACACTGTCAGCACCAGTGCGGACAGCAGTAAAAGAAAAATTCGCTTCATTTTGAATTTCCCTGTCCTTTCCCTGTTTTTCTTCATTATATCATAGCGGCATGGAACTGTCAAGGGCGCAGATCAAAATTTACAGCGGCGAGATGACACAGGTGTTCCCCCGCATGGCCAGCGGCGAGGGTGTCACGGTACGCGGGGTGGGATTGCCCTCGGTCTGATACGAATAGCAGAAGCGGTGCGGCTCCATGACCGCGGTATATACCGTCACAATCGGCGCACCGTCCTCCGTAAACGACGCACCGCGCGGCACCTTGAGGGAATCGAGCATGGGGAAAACCGATGCCGTGTCGGTGATCTGTACATGCCGCCGCAGGTAGGATGCCCGGACAAACCGGGACGGCGATGACCAGTCCCCCGGCAGACCGAGCGCACCGCTTCCGCGCGGCGTGTCGGCACAGATGCTGTCCTGCGGCAGATCGGTACGCGGATATGGCGTGAGATGGTCATAGGTGCTGAGATGAGACAACAGTGCGGGGAGTGGCGGGGCATTGGTCAGCACATCTGCGGGATTGCTGTACGTGATGATTCTACCGTTCCCGTCGGTTTCCAGCGCGGCAGACGCGGATTTGTCGGCAAGCATCCAATGCATCGGCTGATTGGGGAGCGATGCAGAGAACGGAATGTCTGCAAGTACGGTGTCGGCAAGCAGCGCATTTGCTTCATGGATTGTGCGGCAGTTTGCAAGTACATACGGAATCAGCTCCCATGGGGCAAGACGGTGCGTGCTATGCAGTGTATCCGGCGGAGCATATGTGCAGAAGCCGGAAAAAGCAAGTCCCGCCATGCACAGCCCGTGCTCATTCATGGCGTCATAGTAAAGCGGATAGCCGTCCACGACATACGCCATGCCGAGGATGGCAGGATGCTCGGTGACGGCGGTGCTGTCGGAAAAAGAAAACGGAAAACGGCGCGGGGCAAGGGTGACGGATTCACTGTGATGGTATTCCAGATCCAGCGTGCGTCCGAAAAAATACCCGTCGGAAAAAGGCAGGGAAACAGCGGTACACATAAAAACGGAAGACTCCTCTCATACATTTGTTATGAGATAGCGTCTCCCGTTTTGTGGGATTTATTCTGTTTGGGTTTTCGATGCCTTCCACTCGTTGTACAGCATCCGTGCGCCGAGGAGCAGGATCAGAATCCATAGCAGTTCTATCACAGAGACAGAAAAGGTGTACAGCCCGTAAAAGGGAGGCCATGTCAATCGGAAGCCGCCGTCGACCTCCGTCATGAAAAATTTTTTAATAATATAATGCGGCAGCCACGTCTGAAAGAATGCGGCATGAATGATATATCCGGCGATACAGCCGATGTATGCACCGATCATTTGCTTCCTTTGCAGACGGATGGGACAGCGAATCTTACGGAATGCAAGAAATGACCAGAGATACAGACCGCACAGCATCACGTTTTCGGCGACAACCAACAGCTTTTGGATCGGATGATCTTCGTACGTCCAGAATTGTGGGTTCCACATGGCGCCCCACGCTGTTCCGGTGGCATAATAAAGATATCCTGTCACCATCATGAAAACCATCCATGCACACCAAAGTCCGATATGCTTTCTCACGGTCAGACACAGAATCCCGCATCCCCAAAGCGGCGAGGACAGCAGGATGGCACTGGCAAGGGCATCCCATGTGTTGTACAGTACGATCATCATCAGAATGAATAAAATTGAGATCCCGATCAGCCCCAGCCCGACAACTTTCTGTGTCTGTGAGATCGGCTGTTTTTTGTAACCGAGTTTGATGGAGGCTGTCGGATCGGGTGCGGGCATCGGTTCCGGCTCGACATCAGGTGGCGTGGGTTCTTCCTTGCCGAGAATGAGTGCGTCCATCGAGATATCAAATAACTCCGCCAGCCGGATCAGCTTTTCCAGTTCCGGCGTCGAGGTATCGGTTTCCCATTTGGAGACAGATTGACGGGAGATGTCGAGCGCGTCGGCAAGGTCGCCCTGTGACATACCGGCTTCCGTGCGCAATCGGGTAATGCGTTGTCCGAGTGTTTCGGTCATCGTGTGCGTTCCTTTCGTTTGGTATTTGACGGTATCATTATAGCAAAAAACGGTATAAAAGTCAACCAACCCGACTTGAAAATCGCGCAACTGACAGTTGCACCCGGGAAAAATGGGCGGATTTTTGCAATCAAGTTCTCCTGCTTCGCCGGATACTTCTTTGAAAGCATATTGAAATTGTGCACCGTGACACGTTCCGCTGACCAATCCTCATACAGTTTTGTAAAGAGAGGATTGGTGACAGCTCTGTCGTTGGCACAGATCACAAAAAGGATGCAAGGTATCAATATTTCTCGGAGGATTTATGAGAGGCTTCATTCAATTATTTCACGGTGATTGAATTAGCGAACCTCCGCGTCCGGCATAGGCGGTGCGTCATACGTATCCGTGTGGAAGACGGCAATGCTGTCATTGAAGTTCGAGGCAACGGCATCGATGAATACAGGGGTTGTGACGGCGTAGCTGACAAGCTGTCCCTCACCGCCGCGGTCGGGAAGCACCTCACCGTACAGATGCATATACTGTGTGGTCAGTGCTTTTGCTTCTTTTAAGATGGTATCGATCTTTTCAGCCTGGTCAGCAGTCAACGGTACGGGATTGTTGTAATCATAAACCGTATCCAGCTCGTCGAGCTTCATCAGCGCACGGATATGCAGAATGCTCGTCTGACAGCGGTTGATGAGCAGACGCACAAAGGCAATCCCCTCTTTTTTCTCTGCGGTGGGAAGAAGCGCTCGCCACATATCGATCAACGCGGAATACTCTGCGACCGCGTGGTTTAAGTATTCTGCCGGGAAACGGCGCGGCTGCATGACGCCGTTGCGTCTGTGCCAGTTCAGCCAGCAGACAATGGCGCAGAAACCGATATTGAACAGATTGTCGCGGTTGTAGGTATCGAGTGCGGCCAGACGCTTGCAGGCAGAAA
>SVRM01000090.1 GCA_015064785.1 Oscillospiraceae bacterium | reverse complement strand
TGTTGCGGAAGATATCACCTGCGCACAGATCGAGGATGCGATTGCAACCTCCTGCAAGTATATCACCAAGGTTTCCCTGTTTGACGTGTACCGCGGTAAGCAGATCGGCGAGGGTAAGAAGTCTATGGCGTTCAACGTCATTTTCACGCCCGACGATCATGAGTTTACCGGCGACGAAATTGACAAGTTCGTCAAGAAGACGCTGAAGAAGCTCGAATTTACGCTTGGCGCAGAATTGAGATAAACGAAACAAACGCAATCCATGAAAGAAGCCGGAATCTCGGGGGAAACCCGGGTTTCCGGCTTCCTGTTTTGTTTCCTACCAAGGAAATTGTAGGGACAGGCGTCCTCGACTGTCCCATGCGTTGTGATGGGGACAGTCGGGACGCCTGTCCCTACAAGTGCACGTATGAAAAGGCAAAATCATCATTTCGCCGTCGGATCCCACCCAAGCTCGATCCGAACCTCTTTCCGTTCCAGATCGTTGTTGGCATAACAGCAGGCATCAAAGCCGATCAGCCCAAAGCCCTCGTGCAGATAGAATCCGATAGCGTTGGTATTGCACGACTGCGTTTCCAGCATCAGCATACGGTGTCCGTTTTTGCGTGCTTCGTCCTTGGCAAGGTTCATCAGCGCACGTCCGATGCCCTGCTTCTGATAGCGGTCATCAATCCAGAGTTCATGGACGCGCAGACGGTTTGACCAGCCCTCCGGCTCGATCTCGATCGCCGCGATCAGATTTCCAGCGTCATCGACCATGCCGTATGCACGGGAATCGGGACGGTAATCCTCATAGAGCTTGTCCGGGAAATCGTATTCCTCGGGCGTGTGTGTAATCGGTGCGTCGGAGGTGTCGGTTAAAATCATGTTGACCTGAAAGCCTGTCTCGGTGCGGTCGACGGTGACATCATAATAGGTATTTGTTGTATAGCCGATGGGAAGGGGATGCCCTTTCCATTTGCTTTTTTCAAGGGGAAGAATCGGGTAGGGAAGTGTCATGGGATTACCTCAATCAGAAGGAAGTGGTGGAAGCGTTTATGACAGCTTCTGCTTCTGCCACAACCGCAGCGGACGGATATTCGGCGGCATCAGCGCATCGGGAATGTCTTCTGCCGCGAAGAAGCGAAGCACTTTGACCTCCTCTTCCTGTGGTGTCAGATCGCCCTCCCATTCCCGGCAGAGATAGACGATGTCGACATTGGATACCGCATCGCCGTTGGGATACGTGTAATGCATATCGGGACCGGAGAACACGCCGATCAGCTCCAGCTTCTTTGCACGCAGTCCGGTTTCCTCATACAGCTCTCGTGCGGCGGCTTCCTCCACAACCTCGTCAAGCTCAACCGAGCCGCCGGCATATCCCCAGAGCTGATTGTCCGCACGAAGCTGTAAGAGAACCTCCCCGGCTTCGTTTTCCACAATGACGCTGGCACCGACCTGCAACAGCGGTCTGTGACCGACGGTTTTTCGTAAATCCAGAATGTAGTTGGACATGATGTGATTCCCTCGTTTCAGTCGTTTTCGACCATGCTCCGCAGTGTTGCGGCGGCGGTGTAGGCGCGGCGGAGATAATCCTCGGGCGTGATACCGTCGTATTTGCCGCCGGAGCCGTTGGGAGAGGGATTGCCGAGCTCCAGCATCAGCGAACCACGGTAGCCGGATGTGCGGATACTGTCGGCGACGCGCGTGTAGTCGATACAGCCGTCAAACGGAATCCAGTGCTTGTCGAGATTGAACTCGCCGGTGTTGTCGTGGATATGCGTGCAAAGCAGGCGGTCACCGAACAGGGGCATATAGTGCCTGCCGGGCGTAAAGCATGATTCGTGACCGACATCCCAGCAGAAGCCGACGACCTCGTGTGGGAAGGTCTCCATTGCCCATGCGAGATTGGCAAGCAGACGGGTATTTTCAAACGCGATCTTTACGTTTTTCGATGCGGCGTAATCGACGAGACGGCGAATCCGGTCAAAACCGCGGTCACACATCGGCGGCGGGTTCTGCCCGGAGGACAGGTGCACCACAGCAATACCGGCACCTGCGATCACGCAGTGGTCAATGGCGTGGAGCAGTTCATCCAGCATACCGCAGTCGTCCTCGCGCCAGATATCGTTGATGTGGGAAAACGGTGCGTGCAGGGTTTCACAGACGATGCCGTACTTTGCGCAGGAATCGGCAATGGATGCCTGTCTGTTGGGTTCTGTGACTTCAAAAAAGGTGGAGGAAAAGCCAAGGGACGCAATTTCGCGCAGAAATGCGTCGTCGGTCAGTCCTTCGATTGCATGAAGATTGATGCCGAGGGTGTGCATGATCGGTGCTTCCTTTCTTTGCATGGAATATCAGAGCGCATTTGCCGTATCGATCAGCGCACAGAGGTTTTCAAACGGGACATCCGCCTGAATTTCCTGTGCGGGTGCTGTGATAAAGCCGCCGTTTTTGCCAAGATATGCGGCGACGGCACGGGTTTCTGCTGCAACCGCATCGGGTGTACCGTAGGGGAGTGTTTTCTGGGTACTGATGCCGCCCCAGAACGTGATCTTGTCACCGTACTTGTCCTTGAGTTCGCAGATGTCCATACATTCCGGCTGAACAGGATTGAGGACATCCACACCCATCGTGGTAAGATCGGGCAGAATCCGGCGGATATCACCGCAGGAATGGACCCAGACATCCACACCCGCAGAATGAATCAGATCGTATTCCTTCTGCTCGCCCGGTGCGATCATGGTCTTCCATGCGGTAGGCGACATCAGAAGGTCCTTTTGGGAACCCCAGTCAGAGCCGAGCAGGATGCCGTCGATACCGGGAATATGGATGATATTTTCCAGCATGACGAGATTTTTGTGAATGATAAAGTCAAGCAGCCGCTGTGCAAATTCCGGTTCGCCTGCGATATCGGCAAGAAAATTTTCAATACCGCGGGCGAAGTTTGCCTTTTCAAAGTGACTGCCCCAGATCGTGACAAGTACATATGCATCGGTATATTCCTTGATGTTCCGGACCATTTGTGCAAAGCCTTCGTAGCTGCCGTAGCCCATCGTTTTGGGCAGAAAATCCGGCGCTTCCTCGGCAGAATAGGATGCCGGAACATCGTACCAGCTCCACCATGGACAGTTTACCGCCAGCACGTGATTGCCCATGCCATAGTACATGGCGTGCTCTCGCAGGAGTTTTCCCTCGTTGACCAGCGATTTCAGCCGGTCATCGGTGTATTTTTCATATAGTCTGTCCGCATATGCTGTTTTGCCGTCGCCTGCCAGATGGATGCAGGACGGGATTTTGTCAGTTGTTTGGTGCGCAATGGCGGCTTTGACGCGCTCGTATCTTGTCATGGTCAGATTCCTTTCGGTGATGGTGGTTTATCCTGCGTAGACGCGGATGTAGTCAGCATAGAGATCGATGATGCCGTAGCGGCTGATGTTGACCGGCCAGCCGTTGCCGCCGACCGCTAAATTCAGCATGAAATAGAATGGCTGAACCTTGGAAATCGGCTGGGTTGGATGGCGATACAGTGGAATGTTGTCGCAGGTGTAGACGGTTTCCTCCTCGGTAATCAGCGTTCCGTAGGTGTGGAAGCACATGTCCCAGCCAAGACGGTTGCCGAAGGTACGCATATCGTAAAATGCTTCCGGATCGATGGTTTCGTGCTTGTCCTGATTCCAGCGGTGGGAGGTCATATAGTAGCCGACCTGGTTCTGGTGGTCGAGGTCTTCCAGCCCGTAAGCTTCGATGGTGTCAAGCTCATCGGTCGGGGTGCGGAGACTGGGTGGGGTATGACTGGTCAGAAGCCAGAACGCAGGCCACGAGCCGATGGCATTGGGACACAGCATCCGACATTCAAAATAGCACGGTGCTTTGACCGAAAATCCGGAGCCGTCCCTGTGTGTCGAGGAGATCAGTCCGGTTGCATTTTTGGACAGATCCGCACGGATGCGCAGATAAGTATCAATCTGCGAGAACGGGTTGCCCGGTGCTTCCACATCGGTAAACGGCATCTGCGAAAAATCGCCGCCGTCCGGCTTGTGGCAGTAATAGCGGGCGGATGTGTCGTTTGTCGATATGGACAGGTCAGGAGCGTCAAAGTCATCTGAAAATATGAGCTTCATGCCCTCGGCAAGCGGCGGCTGCGGCGCTGTTTCCGCACCCTGTAAAAAGGGTTTTCCGGCGCGGTTGTAAAGCTGAAGATGGCAGATATCGCGGTCATCCCCCTCGCCGCCGCAGATGCGGATGGTGATCGGACCGTGCGGATAATTCTCAGCCGGGAAGACAAATGATGCATTTCCGTCAGAATCGGGTGTGATTACCGCAATGACGGAGTCCTCATAATCGGTGCCGGCGGCATTTGCCTTTGCACAATATGCTGTCAGCGGACCAATGCTGCGCGTCAGACGCAGTCGGATGGTTGTGGCACTTCGGATGACGGAGCAGTAGTCCGGGGATAAAACAATGATGGTACCGCGATTGGATGCCATAGGAAAAGCCTCCTTGTTCGATTGGTTTTGTCATCAATGGGCTGCATCATAAGGTCTTTCTCAGAGTGACTGTAAAATCTGTTCCCGTGCATGATCCCAGCCAATGGCGGAAACACAGTATACACGGTACTGTTTGACGGTATGCTCCAGAACTGCCTGATCGTTTTTGCGCCGCTGTACCCAGAAGGCAATATCCTCCTCTGTCGGCGGACGCTGACCGCGGTTTCTGTGCGCCAGTGTCAGTTGCGCGGCGATGTCATCGGTGTACAGATACTGTACACTCCAGTCCACGCCTTGCAGTGTGTCCAGCAGAACGGCGACATGTTCGCCTGCCTCTGCCGCCGTCACATGATAATTACGCATCATATCGTTGATTGGATGGTGCAGAAGGGAACCGTCGAACAGATA
The DNA here is from genome assembly GCA_015064785.1 of Oscillospiraceae bacterium. GTDB lineage: Bacteria > Bacillota > Clostridia > Oscillospirales > CAG-272 > RGIG3925. The sequence continues at coordinate 8,398 of SVRM01000090.1, read as the reverse complement.
GACATCGACATCCGGGTCAAGGTCGGCAATGAAATTCTGCCATACGGCGCGGTATGCGGCGGTGTAACGGGTACGGCTGATGAGATTCTTTGGATGATAACAGAATTCCGCCGCGCGGATATCAGAGAGCAGCGGTTCTTCAAACAGAGGCGTATCTTCATTGTAATAACGCACCAGCATGGCATCACCTGCCGGGATCGTATACTGCCGGATGCTTGCAATCTGATCTTTGTTCTGCGTGCAGAGCCGCTCATAGGCGTCATTTGGAAAATAAGCCGTGCAGTAAAAGTCAATCGGATTGGTGAAGTCGAATTCGATATAGCTTTGCACACGACGGCCGTTTGCGGTGAGTGCGTCGGATAAGGCACGGACCATTGTGGTTTTCCCGACGCCGGAAACACCTTCGATAAATACGATTTTTGACATGGGTTACTCCGTTTCTGTCAGGCTTCGTTGGGGTAGAAAATCGGAACCTCACCGATGATCTTTTCATCCCAGCGGTCATATTCACCGTCACAGTGCGGATAATTGTCGATCAGCACCACGATCAGGAAGGTGACATGTATGGTATTGCGGCAGACATTGCATTGGATTCTGCTGAACAGATGCTGTTTGCCGCCCGCTTGTGTTTTGTACAGGATTTCACCGTCAGTATTGGAGAAAATCGCTGTGCCGTCGGCATTTGCCGTCAGAATAACGCCTTCTTTTTCAAAGAAAACCGTTGTCGGGCGCTTCGTATTGATGTCAAGCGGGTATTGTTTTGCCCCAAAAGGCGTGCTGCTGTCAACGATATGATCGAAATTCATGGACGCATCCTTTCCCCGGCGTCAAGTATCTGTTTTGCCCGGCGCAGAATGGGCAGCTCGCTGTTGGCAATCAACCGTCCGATGGGTGTGGATGCACGCAGGGTGTACTCGTTTTCAGCTTCTGCATACGAGAGCTTCAGCGTGGAAAGATGGAAGCTGTCGATTTCATCGGGCATCAGGTGACGCTCACCGAAGGCGGTGATTTTGCAGAGATAGTAATGGTTGATGTTATGGCGGTGAATGAGGTTATAATAATCACTGACAATGCCGATTTTGCAAAGGATGTCGACCTGTACGCCAAGCTCCTCGTTCAACTCACGCCGGATCGCGGATGACAGCGCTTCGCCGTCCTCCACACCGCCGCCGGAGGTTTCGATCAGCGTCGCACGTCCGAAGTCATCATCGCGCTCGGCACGGACAAAGTAAAAGGCGCCTGCATCGTCGACGACAATGGCGCGGACGATTTGTCTGTCGTGATCGGTATACGTCAGCGGCCATTCGTTGTCCGATCGCTCCAGATACAGTTCATCCTGCGCGGTGTGTGCAAACTCTGACATGAATTCTTCAATGCTGCGGATGGCATCGTCCCCGCTGAGGGGATGGATGTGTGTGTGCCGGCTGTCCTCTGTCCCACGGGAGAATGTAATTGAAAACACATAGAGACCATTATGCCGGTACAGATCAAACTGTCGGTCCGCTGTGCTGCCGCGGATGACGGGGACATCGATGGTGTAGCCGCAGTCGAGTGCGGCGGTGGTTGTAAGGATCAGGGGATATTTGGCTTTCAGCCGATCATAGATGGTTTTGATTTCGTCCATATGGTAACCGTCCGATCCTTTTTATTTTTCTTCTGTCCACCAGAGTGCCGCCCAGAGCAATGCTTCGTTCTGTCGATTGATGACGGTATGGAGGGCGTCTGCGGGAATCCGTACCACGTCACCCGGTTGGACGGGTATTTCTTCACCGTCCACAAAGACAAATCCTGTTCCGCGGAAGAAAAAGTAGACTTCTTCCTTTGGATGACGGTGGCGCTCCATTTCACCCGGCTTGTCCAGATAGCCCCACGCATGGTCGAACGGCGCGGGCATTCCTTTGGGGAGAACCGGTGCGGCGAGAATGGTATTTTCGTGGGCAGCGGCTGCGGTCAGGGGGTTGAAATTGGATTTGAGTTCCATGGCGGTGTCCTTTCGTGTCAGATGTTTCGTTGGAATAATGCGACGCACTCTACATGCCCGGTGCGGGAAAACATATCCACCGGCTGTACGGTATCCGTATCATACCCAACCTCGCGGAATCGGACGATATCTCGCGCCAGCGTGTCGGCGTCACAGGAAATGTAAACGATTCTCGACGGATGCAGCTCGGCAAGATACGCAATGACCTCGGGGGTCAGACCCTTGCGCGGCGGGTCGACGACAACTGCATCGGCACGGATGCCGCAGTCCGCGAGAATCTTTCCCGCGTCCGATGCATCGCCGCAGAAGAACTGGGCGTTTTTCATGCCGTTGCGGCGGGCGTTTTCCTTTGCGTTTTCAATTGCCTGCGGAACGATCTCGATGCCGACAAGCGGGGTGTCATCGTCGGCAAGCGACATACCGATGGTACCGATGCCGCAGTAGAGGTCCAGCAAAGCTTCCCCCGGCTGCAGCTGTAAAAGCGATTTTGCAGTGTTGTAAAGAAGCTCCGCGCCGTCGTGGTTGACCTGATAAAACGACAGCGGGGAGATGCGGAATGTGCGTCCGCAGAGGACATCCTCGATATACGGCGTTCCCCAAAGCACCCGACAGTCTTCACCGAGAATGACGTTGGTGGCTTTTCGGTTGACATTGATCTGGATGCTTGCAATGGCAGGGAAGCGTGCGCGCAGTTCCTCACAGAAGGTATCCGCGTGCGGCAGGGAGTCGCCGTTGAGCACAAGACACACCATGATTTGTCCGGTGGATGCTCCCATGCGCAGATACAGATGCCGCAGAAGCCCCTCTCCGGTTTTCTCATCGTACACAGATAGCCCGAAACGGTCACAGAAATCGGCGGTAAAGCGGACAATCTTTGAAAAAAGTTCCGGCTGGAGCGCACAGTGATCGGCCGGGATGATGGTATGAGATTTTGCGGCATAGAAGCCTATGACGGTGCGTTCTCTGCCGTCGACGGTTTGCCGGCCGATGGGATACTGTGCTTTGTTGCGGTAGCCTTCGGTCTGATATGTAGACAGCACTTCGTTGACAGTAATTGGGGCAGCCCCCGCTTTTTTCATGGCAAATGTCACATACTGTTTTTTCAGCTTCAGTTCCTCTTCGTAGGAGACACGCTGATATACACATCCGCCGCATCGGCGCGTGACGGGACAAACTGCATTCTCTGCACAGCGAATCGGAGACGGGGTAATCAACGTCAGCAGGACGCCGATCGCATAGGTTTTTGCGGTTTTGATGATTTTGATTTCCGCTTCGTCACCGGTCACGGTATCCGCGACAAACACAGAGATTCCGTCGATTTTGGCGACGCCGAAGCCGAGATTGTTCAGATCTGTGATCTGTACCTGATAAACTTGATTTTTTTGCAGCAAAATAGGTTCCTGCCTTTCGGAGATTATACGGTGAGCGCGGCACATTGCGCCTCGACCACAGCGATCAGGTCATTGGGATCAAGCAGCAGCTGAATGCCGCGGATGCCTGCGGAAATGGTGATCTGATCGTAGAGAATGCATGTCTCGTCGATGAAAGTCGGAAATTTCTTCTTCATACCGATGGGGGAGCAGGCGCCGCGGATATAGCCTGTCAGTCCAAGTAGCTCCTTGACGGGGACCATCTCCAGCTTTTTGTTGCCGGTCAGGCGAGCTGCTTCTTTGAGATTGAGTTCTGCGGGCGCGGGAATGCAGAAAACAGCGAGTCCCTTTTTGTCTCCGCGTGCGACGAGTGTTTTGAAAACAATTTCCGGCGGCAGTCCGATTTCTTCGGCGATGTGTGTACCGGCGAGATTGTCTTCGTCGACCGCATAGGTCATCGGCGTGTAGCGGATGCCGGCTTTGTCCAGTGTGCGCATGACATTGGTTTTATTTGGTGATTCTTTCATATGATTTTCGTCCAACCCGTTGCAAATTACGGGATTTTCCTGTATAATAATATAATACGGATGTCAGTTGTCTGTTTTTTTGTGTTTGCCGCTCAGACGGTATAGCACAGTGCCGAAAACAAACTTCGGCAGCTTCATCATGCGGCCGATACGGGATGGCTGACAGCATAACCGATAGAACCATTCAAGATTCAGCCGGATAAAAATCTTCGGCGCACGCTTCATCGTGCCAGCATAGCTGTCAAGCGAACCGCCAAGCCCGAGTGCGGCGCGGACGGTCGGCAGACGGTCGCGGTTGGCATCGATCCATTTTTCCTGTGCCGGAACACCGAGACACACAAACAGGATATCGGGCGCGGCTTCGTTGATGGCGGCAATGACTGCATCGTTTTCGGGACCTTCCTTTTTGAAGTAACCGTCATGGGTACCGACAGTATGGAAGTCCGGGTATTTTTCGCGCAGTTTTTCCTCTGCCAGCTCTGCAATGCCGGGCTTTCCGCCGAGGAAGTACACGCGCAGACCATTGGCTCCGGCTTCCTTTGCAATGCGCTCACCGAGCTCACAGCCGGGTGTTTTTGCTTTCAGCGGTGTGCCGAGAATTTTTGATGCCAGCACAACACCGGCGCCGTCGGGAATGATCAGGTCGGATCTGCGGATCAGTGCGGCGATTTCCCGGTCTTCGATGCACTGCTGGACAATCTCCGCGTTGGGCGTGCAGATCATATGGAAGTCATCGGTTTTGGTATAGGAAAGTACGGCGGCAAATGCTTCATCAAGCGTGACATTGTCGACGGGAATGCCGCGGATATCAATTTTTTCGTGAACAGAATTAGACATGGTAAATCTCCTTTTGTGATTACTTCTTTTAATATTATCGCATGAAATGGGCGGTTTGTCAAGGGTTTCAGGTCGGTGCGGCACAAAATATCACATATTGGAACGAACGCAATCTGCGGGAGGGATACAGCTTTGAAAAAAGTCAATATTTATACAGACGGTGCGTGTAAGGGAAACCCCGGACGCGGCGGCTGGGGAACGATTCTGGTGTATGGCGTACATGAAAAAGAACTGTCGGGCGGGGAAGTGATGACGACGAACAACCGCATGGAGCTGATGGCGGTAATCTCGGGGCTTGAGGCTTTGCGTGAACCGTGTCAGGTGGTACTGACCTCGGATTCCACCTATGTCATCAACTCCATCACAAAACGGTGGCTGGACGGCTGGGTGAAGAAAAACTGGGTTAAGAGCGGCAATACCCCGGTGCCGAACGCTGATCTCTGGAAACGGCTGATCGCAGCAATGGAGCCGCATACGATCGAATGGGTCTGGGTGCGCGGACACAACGGTCATCCGTACAATGAACGCTGTGACCGTCTGGCGGTTGCGGCGGCGGAACGGGCGGTGGAGAAGACCTGAGATGAATAGCGGGAAGAAACCATTGATTTATGTCGATCATGCGGCAACAACGCGCATTACCGATTCCGTCCGTGCGGCGATGGAACCGTATCTGACAACAGTATTCGGCAATGCTTCTGCCGCTTACGGTGCAGGACGCGCCGCGTCGCGTACCATACTGGCGGCACGGCGCAGAATTGCTGCGGTTCTCGGATGCCGGCCGCAGGAGATTTACTTTACCTCCGGCGGCACGGAAGCGGACAACTGGGCGATCAAGGGGACGGCATTTGCTCATGCGATGCGCGGCCACGTTGTATACAGCGCAATCGAGCATCACGCGGTTCTGCATTCGGTGCAGTTCATCAATCTGCTCGGTATGGACAGCACAGCGGTTCTGCCGGAGCAGGATGGAATTGTAACAGAGGACGCGGTGGATGCGTCGATGCGGGAGGATACCCGTCTGGCGGCTGTTATGCTTGCCAACAATGAAATCGGGACAATTCAGCCGATTACCGACATTGCGCGTGCGGTTCATGCACGCGGTGCGGTTCTGTTCTGCGATGCGGTACAGGCGATGGGGCAGATTCCTGTTGATATTCCCGCACTCGGCGCTGACATGCTGGCACTTTCCGGACACAAAATCGGTGCGCCAAAGGGAATCGGACTGCTTTACGTGAAAGAAGGAACGCTGCTGGTTCCGCTGTTGGATGGCGGAGGGCAGGAGATGCAGATGCGTGCCGGGACAGAAAATGTTGCGGCGATTGCAGGTCTGGCGCAGGCCATCGAGGATGCGGCACAGTTGTCGGCGGTCGGTCATTTGCGTTCTTTGCAGACTCGATTGCTGGACGGTCTTCGCATGGTTCCCGGCTGTGTTATCAATGGAACAACAGCGCCGGAGCGTCGTCTGCCTGGCAATGTCAATGTGTCATTTCCGGGGCTGGATGCGGAAAGTCTGGTGCTGCATCTGGATCGGGCAGGAATCTGCTGCTCAGCGGCTTCCGCCTGCATGGCAGGGAATGCGGAACCGTCACATGTTCTGCTGGCTGTCGGATGTGACAGGGAAACGGCGGCTTCCTCGCTGCGGTTTTCGCTTGGTCAGAGTAATACAGCGGAGGAAATGGATCACATCATAAACGCGGTTGGCGAAATTGTATCGCGGCTGTATACGGAAAGCCGTGCATTTATATAATAAAAGGAAAGGAAACGGGTTTTCAATATGGAAAACAGAACTACCGCGATTCTTGTCGGAATGAGCGGCGGACTGGACAGCACATATGCCGCATACAGGTATAAGGCACTTGGATATCAGGTGTCGGGTGCGGTGCTGCGGATGTCTGCGGAAACGGATATTGCGGCGGCACAGTCGGCGGCGGATCAGGTCGGCATTCCGCTCGAGGTCATTGATGCACAGGATGCATTTGACCGGCATGTCAAAACGTATTTTGTACAGGCATATGCCAATGGGCAGACGCCGAATCCCTGTGTTGAATGCAATCGTTATGTCAAGATTGCGCTGCTCTGTGAGAGGGCGAAGGCGCTGGGCATACCGCGTGTGAGCACGGGGCATTATGCGCGGGTGATGCAGGACGAGACGAGCGGAAGGTACTTTGTCCGTGCGGCGGAGGACCGGCGTAAGGATCAGAGCTATGTGCTGTGGCAGCTGCCGCAGTGGATGCTGTCTATGCTTGATCTTCCGATGGCGGCGCTTGATAAAACAGAGGTCCGCAGACATGCGCAGGAAATCGGCTTTACTGCGGCGGCATCAAAAGAGAGTCAGGACATCTGCTTTTTGCCGGATGGGGATTATATCTCATTTGTGGAGCGAAGACTCGGAAAAACGTTTCCGCGCGGGGATTTCATTGATGCGTCGGGAAAGGTCGTCGGTCAGCACGCGGGGATCATCCGCTATACGGTCGGTCAGCGCAAAGGGTTGGGCATCTCGCTCGGCCATCCTGTTTTTGTGACAAAGATTGATGCGGTGCGTAATTGTGTTCATCTTGCACCGGCCGGTCAGGAGTATGCCGGTACGGTGACAGTTGAGGGGCTGAACTTCCAGCGGCTGCCGCCGGAAGCGCTGACGGTAGGGTTGCCGGTCAGGGTGAAAATTCGCTATGCGGCACCGCCTGCATCGGCTGTGGTTGCGTCAGTCTGCGGTGATCGGATTGAGGTACGCTTTGATGAAGCGCAGCGTGCGGTCACGCCTGGACAGAGCGCGGTTTTCTATGATCCGGAGGAGAGCCGGGATGTGCTGTTCGGCGGACGGATTATCGGATGAGCACAATATTGAAATTAAAACCCGTTTAAGATATGGGAAAATCCCAAATATTGAAAATTTGTGCAAAATGCTGATGCGTAGAAAATTCGCACCGAATTTTGTGCAAAAAGCACATGAGATGCCTGTCCGGAAAAATTGAATGCTTGATTTTTCACTCCTTGGCAGGTTATGAAAAGTAACGATAAATCAAATTATTTCATTTTCGTTCAAAAAAGATACGAAAAACGGCGGTTTAATATCGCTAAATTGTTATATATAATAACAAAACTCGAAAAAACAGCAATTTAATCTAAAATTAATAATTAAGAAAATCGGGCATTTCTGATACCTTGGAGCGGCAGGGACAGTTGAAAACGAATTCTGAAGAAATTTTTACGATTTAATGACAAAATCGCAGACTTGACAAGAAACGCCGTTTATGGTATCATTATTCTATGAAAATTCAGGGCGTTATGCCGTCACCATGTCCGGTGTACAGCCTTTGATTTTTGTATGTCAGCCATTCGTCCTCGTTTCCGCTGTTTCTTTCCTTATATATGTGTCCTGTTTCGGCAGGTACACAGTGTAGGGAAGGCGGACACGCGGAATGCGGCGGACGTGTTGTTTCAGCCAAAAGCGTCACTACACAACAGCAAACAAATCTTGGTAGGAGGAAGAGATGTAAATGAAAAATCTCAAGTTGACAAAGCCGATTGCTTTGTTGCTTTCGGGCCTTATGCTCGTAAGCACATTTACTGTCACGGCCGCAGCAGCGGAAACTGACAGCAGCAGCGGCAATGAAGCAGGAGTCGGCCAAAGCATCAGCGAAGTAATGGAACTTCTGAACGCGACCACTTATGCCGAATATAAG
>SVRM01000089.1 GCA_015064785.1 Oscillospiraceae bacterium | reverse complement strand
ACACGAAGCGATCATCGATCAGGCGACCTTTGATCTTGTGCAGAAGATTCGCTCCAATGTCAGACGATATCCGAATGGCAGGGGAGAGGTTGCGCCGCTTACAGGGTTGCTGTTCTGTGCCGACTGCGGCGGGAAGATGTATGTCCACCGCACCAACAACGGCAAACGCATTTCTCAATATACCTGTGCGGAATATTCCAAGGTACCTGTCGGAACGCGGTGCAAGACCCAGCACCGCATCAATGAAAGCGTGATTCTGGAGCTGATCTCGGATTTGCTGAAATCCATTGCCGCATATGAAAAGCATGATCGGAATGAATTTATTCGTGTGGTACAGGAAGCCCGGAACACCCAAGACATTGCGGATATGAGAGAAAAGAGAACACGCCTTGCGACCGCCAAACAACGTCTGGAGGAGCTGGAAACGCTGCTGTGCAGAATTTATGAAGATCATCTTCTTGGAAGACTGCCGGATGCCAGATACGCCACGCTGGATGCACAGTACGGCAAAGAGCAGGATGCCTTGAAAGCGGAGATTGCCGCTCTGGAATCGTATTTCCGGACACAGGAAAATAGCAGGAAATCTGCCGACAATTTCGCTTCTCTGATCGAAAAATATGAGAATTTTGATCACCTCACTATCGCCATGCTCAATGAATTTGTTGAGAAAATCCTGGTTCATGAACGTGCGGAAAAAGGTCGCAGAGAGACTACGCAGGAGATCGATATCTATTTCAATTTCATCGGTAACTTTGTACCACCGCATTTCAACGATGTACAACTAACCCCCGAAGAACAGGAAGAACAACGGAAACGTGAAGAACTTCGGGCGCGCCTGCACCAGAATTATCTGAAACGCAAAGCCAACGGCAAACAGAAGCAGTATGAGGAAAATCGGAAAGAGAAGCGTAGGGCAGAGATTGCAGCTATGAAGCAGGCAATCCGCGAGGAAGATATGGCAAACGGTGTCTATGTGATGGCGTATGATCTGCCGAAATTGGAGCCGCGGGTTGCCGAGATACGTGAATCATCATAAACTGAAAAATCATAAGAGATAAAAATAAACGCCTGTCATTTGACGCTGTTTCCCCGGAATCGAGCGACATACATGACAGGCGTTATTGATTTGGAGAGGAGAACCTACCCGTGAAAAACCCCCGCCTTGAACGACTGAACCAGGAACACCGCACCGCCGAAATCCGTCTGACCCGCGAGAAGCATCGTGAAAAACAGCAGATTGCGGAAGCAAAACAACTGACCCGAAAAGCACGAACACGTCGCCTTTGTACCCGTGGAGGGATGTTGGAATCGTTCCTTGATGAGCCGGGTTTGCTGACCGACGATGACGTAATGGAGTTTCTGACTTGCATTTTTGACTTCAATTCGGTGCAGCGGAAACTAAACCAGGTCATTGTGGATCGAACGGAAGCGATTATGGCAGAAATCGAAGCGGAAGCGGAGGAGGACCCGTAACGAAAGTAAGGGCGCAACTATACACCGGTATCTCCGGTGCGTTGCGTTCTGCCGAAAGCCCATTGCATGGAGCCGATGATTTCCGCAAAAATTGCTCCAATCATGACATGGGAAACTGCATTTCCCCTGCGCTGTTATGACAGCTACCCCTTTGCATCTTGCAGTCGTGACAGACCGCAAGCCATATGGGAATTGTGGCTGAAAGCCACAAAACCGGGTCTGAAAATTTATTTTCAGACGTTCACCACGGATCGTGCTGAAAAGGTACGGTCATTTTTTATTGTCCGATGATGGGAGGTTCATAAAAAATGCCCAATTCGCACTTTGATGTTTCCATCGTACAGCGGAGCAAACGACAGTCTGCCATTGCCTCCGCTGCCTATCAAAGCGGTGATCGGTTGTATTCAGAGTACGATCTGAAGTACAAGGATTACCGCCAAAAGGAGCACGTCGTTTACACGGAAATCTTACTTCCGGTGAACGCACCACCGTCATACGCTGACCGTGAAACGCTGTGGAACGAAGCTGAAAAAGTCGAGAAGCAGTACAACTCCCAACTCGCCCGAAAGATTGTCTTGACCCTCCCGCGCGAGGTTCAGATGGAACACTATCCGCAGATGGTAAGAGAATACTGCGAAGAACATTTTGTCTCGAAAGGTATGTGCTGTGATCTTGCCATACACGATCCGGAACCACCGGGACACAATCCGCACTGCCACGTGCAGCTTACTATGCGCGCCTTTGACACGCACGGAAACTGGCTGCCAAAGAGCCGCAAAGTTTATGATCTTGATGACAACGGAGCGCGCATACGGTTACCGTCCGGAGCATGGAAGTCGCACAAAGAAAAGACCGTTGATTGGGATGAGCAATACCATTGCGAGGAATGGCGGCATGGTTGGGAAACCGTACAGAACCGATACCTCGAAATGGTGCAGAGCAAGGAACGTGTCGACCTTCGCTCTTATGAGCGGCAGGGTGTAGACACCATTCCCACCGTCCATATGGGACCCGCTGTGGCGCAGATGGAGCGTCGTGGGATACAGACCAACATCGGTAATCTCAACCGCGATATACGCGCCGTAAACCGTCTGCTGCGCTCGATCCGCGAGACAATTCGACTGGTGCAGGAATGGATATCCGCGCTTCTGGAAGCTCGCCGTCGTTTGATTGAGGAACTGAACGCCGAGCCGCCGACATTGTCGGGATTGATTCAGAAGTATTCACCGCATGAAAAGGAGGCTATTGCGCATCTGAATGAACATCATATTCAGACAGCAGAAGAACTCGAGCGTTCCTTGCAGGAAACTGAAACCCGTGTAACCCTAACAAGCGCCAAAATGAAAAACTCGGAAAAACGCCTGCGCACGATTTCGGATATTTTGAGAGCCAATGAAACCTGTGAGAAACACGAGATCATTCACAAAAAGTTTTTGAAGATGTTCTGGAAAGGACAAAAGGAAAAGTATGCCGCAGAGCATAAGAAGGAGCTTGATGCATACAACCGTGCGCTGCGGTATCTCAAAAAAATGGGTATGGAACTGCCCCTTGATACCCAATCTTTGCAGCATGAATACGCCAAACTGAAGCTGTCGCACACAGAGCTTTCTTACGATCTCAAATCTATGAAACAGGATCTCGTGCAGCTGGATGAAATACGTATGTGTGTGGATGATCTGATGGAACAGCAGGGCATAGATATTCCGATCCCTGATATGCCGGAGGAGCTTGAAGCGAAACCTAAAAAAGAGCAGCCGCGTCATGAGGAACGGACAGAGAATGCGATGCAGGCTTATATGCGGCATTTGAAGGATGCAAGGGAACAACAGAAGAAGCAGAGAACGGAGAGAAAGAGAACAGGGGATATGGAGCGGTAATGATACCGAGCCTATCCCCTGTTGGATTTTGGAGGTTTGTAAATGGAACAGAATAATCAGATTGAGAACCGACAGCCTTGCTTTTGTAAGGTGATTGGGAATACCACTTATGTGGTTCATGTGCATTTCAGTGAGACGACGAAGGTGACTTTGGAAGAAAAGATTAAGAGATTGATAAGGGAGGAGGAACAGGAAAATTATTGGTATAACAGGGAAAATACTTTGAAACAATAATGAGCTTATATGTAGCCTTTGAAAAAGTTCCTATAGAATTTTGAAGCAGTGAGATAATCGTATACATACAAACGAATGATAAAGCCAACATTGTAAACCAACGGTAGATGCCAAACTGCGCAAAAATATCGGAAAAACCGTCAATGTAAACCAACAGTAGATACCAATTTGTACAGGACTGTGATATAATAAGATCAACAAATACACTCCATGGAGAAAATGTATATGGATATGAAAAAAACCGGCGATTTTATCCACGCTGCAAGAAAAAAACTGAATATGTCCCAACGCGAGCTTGGGGAATATCTGAGAGTTACCGATAAAGCGGTTTCGAAATGGGAACGCGGCTATGCCTGTCCGGATATTGAAATTCTGAAGGACATGTCCCTTTTGTTTGGCTGCAGCATTTCGGATATCATCGACGGCAGTACGTCGGTATTGATGGCGCAGTGTGCAAGCATGTCCGACATTCCTGTATCAGACGTGGAGGAGATCATGCATAGCGATGTCAGTGTCACCTTTGACTTTGACTCGGTACAGTATATTTCACCGCTCCTGTTCGGCGACAATCTGGAGCATACCAGAGCCTGTATCAATGGCGGTCTTTCTGCTGAACTCCTTCGCAACCGAAAATTTATCGGTCATTCTGACCGTTACGGCTGTGCACACGAATGGTATCCCATCGGCGAAAACGCATTCTTCCATTTCGGAACAGAATTTGAATTTCTGTCTCACGGTACTTCCTATACACGTCACATAGATGGCTACAAAATGTCGAGAAGCCATGAGCGGAATGCACAGTACATCACAAACTACCGTCCCGGAACCGTCGGCTTCGGACAGAAGGACATTTACCTGCGCGGCGATACCGACCATACTCTTGAGATTGCAATGAGAGCAACGCGCGAAATGGAAGTAACCGTTATGCTGGCGGACAGAGATCGGAATGTCTACGACAGCAAAACGCTGACCGTTCACGCAGGTGACTATGAAGAACATTCCGTGATTCTGCATACAGCATGTGAGGATCATGAAGCGCGGTTGGAAATTACCTTTTCCGATTCGGAAACGCTGATGATCGGTGCGGTTTCTCTGATGCCGACGGACAATTTCCACGGTATGCGTTGGGATGTCATAGATCGGATGAAGGAGCTGGGCATTCGTGTTCTGCGCTGGCCGGGCGGCAACTTTGCGGGTGAATATTATTGGAAGGACGGTCTGCTGCCCAGAAACATGCGCTCTCCCTTGCAGTCATATTTGGGGATCGAAACTCAGCCGCATACCACGGGCTACGATTACCATGAAATCAACACCGATGACTTTGTGGCGCTGTGCCGCGAGATCGGTGCAGAACCGTTTATTACGCTGAATCCCACATGGTGTACACCGGAAGAATCGGCGCAGTGGGTCGAATACTGCAACGGTGACGAGAACACGGCATACGGCAAGCTGCGCATCGAGCGCGGCTATGAGAAGCCTTATAATGTACAGTTCTGGTCACTCGGCAATGAAGCGGGCTACGGTCATATGGAGGGTGCCAATACGGCGGAAACCTACGCGAAGGTCGTTCGTGAGCACGCGCTGCAGATGCTGCGGGTCACACCCGATCTGACGCTCTGTTCCTCAGGACCGTATCCGAATCAGGAATGGGTTGACGGTTCTGCCAAGGCACTTTCCGATATTGTATCGATGGTGTCCCTGCATCGTTATACGCCGTACCCGTGCTATATGGATGCATCGGTACGCGAGCAGGAATACAGCGCTTTTGTCGGAGCGGCTCACACGGCGAATGCGGACTGCATCCACGCAATGCGGCAGCAGCTTGGTGCAATGAATGTCAAGATCTCGTTTGACGAATGGAACGCATGGTATGCATGGTATCGGCCGGGAAGTGTCAGCGAAGGTATTTTTGCTGCGGCATTTTTGAATATGCTGTTCCGGAATGCCGATGAATACGGCGTTGGCATGGCGTGCCACTTTGAATCCGTGAACGAAGGCTCCATTAAGGTCTATCCGGAAAAAGCGGTACTGGCACCGACAGGAACTGCGATCTCTCTGATGAGTCAGCACGCAGGCGGCATGGTCTGCGCACTCTGCCAGGACGTGGTCGCAACGCATAAGGACGGTATACTGACCTGTACGCTGATCAACCGTTCCTATGGACAGAAGAAGACATTCACCTTGAACAACAGCCGTGAGATGATTTCTGCTGAGGTCTATACATCGGAGGATGTTGTTCCGACGTCGATGTTCCGAAAAGAGGAACTTGCGGCAGCTGTGGACGGTGAATGTACAAAGGTCGTTCTCCCAGCACACAGTATTGCTGTGCTGAAAATGAAAATGGATTAAAAAAACGGAGGTTATTATGAAAACTGCAGTTATGAAAATGAGCACATTTCTTCTTGCATTGCTCGCTGTAGCCGGGCTTGCAGCATGCGGAGACAATGCGGATGTGAAAACGGATGTGACAACGGATATTGGGACTGAGACACAGGCACCGCAGGAAACGGAAGAAGTACGGTTTCCGGGACCGGAAAAGACTGACTTGAACGGCTTTAACCTGCGGATCGCTACGACCCCCTTCAACGATTACAACCGCATGATCTACTCTGAAGAAACCACGGGCGAACCGATCAATGATGCGCTGTTTGAGTCTGTCTCCGACATCATCAGCACGTATAACTGCTCGGTGGAGCTGATTCTGCACAACGATTTTCCGGATGTCACCAAGGCAGTCGCAACGTCCGTAAAGGCGGGCTCCGATGATTACGACATTTCGTTCAATCATGATAACCAGACGGTAGCCAATGCTCTTGCCAATTGCTTTTTGAACGTGCGGGATTGCTCTGTTTATAATTTTGATGCGCCCTGGTGGACAAATACGGCGGAAGTCTTTACCGTCGGCGATCAGCTGCTGTTTGTTTCCAATTATCTGACCTACAGCCCGCTGTACTGCGCCTGTGCCATTGTATACAACAAGGAACTTGCGACGGAGTATCAGTTGGAGATTCCGTATGACGATATCGCTGCGGGCAACTGGTATATGGACGATTTCACCGCGCTTCTGCAGAATACCAATACCGATCTCAACGGTGACGGTGTTATGAAGCTTGGCGAGGACAGATACGGCTTCATTACCGGTATCGGCGGCCTGATCCCGCTTCAGGTCAGTCTGGGTGCTGATCTTCTGGGTAAGGACGAGGACGGCTATCTGAAGCTGACGCTGGATACGGACGGTCTCGTCAAAATGATGGAATCGTTTGACAGAATGATGGAAAACGGTGTAAACTCCACTGTAGTGGACGGTGTATGGGGTTACGGTACCAATTATTTCAGAAACAACCAGGCGATCTTCCATTATCTGCCCATTCGCCGCATTGCCTCGGAGCTGCGTGACATCGATTTCCGTCTCGGTGCACTTCCTGTACCCAAGCTGGATGAAAACCAGAAGGAATATATATCCGGTGCATACGACACCTACTGGGCAGTTCTGCAGACAGCGTATGACCGTCACGATTCTATTGCCGTGATCCTGGAAGCGATGGCGCAGCACTGTTATTACGAGGTGCTTCCTGTCGTATATGAAACGGTCCTGCAGGTCAAGCTGTCTGACTCCCAGGAGGATGCGCAGACCTATGAGATCATCCGAAACACCCTGCTGGTGGATGTCGCGTATGCGTTCAACGAACAGAATTACGACGGTCTGTACAAACTGGTTCGTATGATGGCGGAGATCAAGACCGGAAATGTTGCATCGACGATCGCCAAGATGGAAGCTTCGGCTGAAAAAGCAATCAAAAAGATCAATGATACCTACCGCGAGATGAGCGAGCTGAACGACATCGGTTAAGATATCGACGAAAGGACAGCAAAATAACGAGATATATTTTGCAGGGTTTTCGGATTCCGTTGCTGTGCTGCAGCGGTCAAACGGAACAGAACTGTCCTCAGTGCCCCGATTCACAGGATGAAATTCATGAAAGGAATGCTTTCATTTACGAAAGCCACGGTATTGATTATGCTTACAAAATCGGAGATCCGCACGATGTATATGCGGCCGTACGAAAACAGCCGTGAGGAGACCGACAAACGGATCGCAGACGGCATCGAAACGCACCGAAAAGGAAATTTCCGCGTACAGATCCTGGATGCTGAAGGAAACCCAGCACAGGGTGTCCGTTTGTATGTGAATCTGAAGGATCACGCTTTCCGTCACGGTGCCAACATCTTTATGCTGGACGAATTTGAGGATCCGGATTACAACACGGAATTCAGACGGCTGTTCAAGGAGTATTTCAATCTTGCAACGGTTCCCTTCTTCTGGACGGATAATGAACGCGAAGAAGGAAAGCCGCGCTATGACAAGAACAGTCCAAAGATCTATCGCCGACCGCCGACCGATCTTTGTGTGGAATACTGTGAGGAAAACGGCATTCTTCCCAAGCTGCACTGTCTTGTTTACGATGAATGGACACCCGATTGGGCAAAGGATCTGCCTATCCCCGAGCTGAAAAAGAAATACGAAAAAAGATTTCGCGAGATCGCCGAACGGTACTGCGGAAGAATGTATGAATTCGAAGTCATCAATGAAGTAATACGTCTGAGAGGCGAAGGATACAGACTTGTTTCCGAGCCCGATGTCATCGAATGGGCATTTGCTCTTGCAAGAGAATATTTCCCAAGCGAAACGCTTTGTATCAACGAGGCTGCGATAACGACCTGGTTGGACTGTAATCATCCGTACTACCATCTGATCAAAGAGAACCTCGATAAGGGTGTTTCCATTGATAAGATCGTACTTCAGAATCAGCAGTACACCGGTGTCGCTTCGCATACGCCCGAGGAATATGAAAGAGATATCATCAGCGGTGCCTATCACAGCAATCCCGCAAATATCTACCGCGGTCTTGATTCGATGGCGACACTCGGACTTCCTCTGGAGATCGGTGAGGTTACGGTGCCCACCTTCGGTGAAACCGACGAGGATGAACAGCTGCAGGCTGATATGCTGAAGCTCTGGTATTCCATCTGGTTCTCCCATCCTGCCGTAGAATCTGTAGGATACTGGAATACACCCGAGGGATATGCGCATACTTTCCATGACAACTGGGTGGAAAACAGAGTACGCGGCGGTTTGTTCAGACATGATCTGACACCCAAGAAATCTGCACTTACGCTTAAAAAGCTCTTTGACGAGGATTGGCATACAGAAGGCGCATTTGTGACCGATCAAAACGGCATCGCGGAATTCCGCGGATTCTTCGGAACTTATGATGTGGATGTGTTCACCGATGAACGTAAGACCACACAGAAAATCGCGTTTCTGCCCAAGCAGCAGGACAACAGTGCCGTGA
The DNA here is from genome assembly GCA_015064785.1 of Oscillospiraceae bacterium. Lineage (GTDB taxonomy): Bacteria > Bacillota > Clostridia > Oscillospirales > CAG-272 > RGIG3925. The sequence goes on along the minus strand of SVRM01000089.1, from coordinate 4,387 downwards.
TCACGCTGACCTTATAAGCTGCCGCTCCCACCCGGAGAAGACAACATACAATGAGGCTGCCGCACAAGAGATCGATCTGAATGCGGCAGCCTCTGTTATTGATCGGAACAAGCTGAAAGGCCTTACCGATATTTTTACGGAGAAATTATGTTAACTGTTCTTTGGATCGTGTTCCTTGCAATTCTGGCATCATCCAAAATTGCACTGCAAAGCACGGTAGCACGCCGTGAACTGCACGGCATCGATGAAAGGATCCTGTTCAACGGGATCATATTTTTGGTGGCAGCGCTGATCTTTTTACCGTCGGGGATCGGATGCATTACGCCTGGAACTTCCTTCTACGGATGTGTTATCGGCATCGCAAGCATCGGCTTTCAGTTGTTTTACGTTCTGAGTATGTCAAACGGTCCCGTATCGCTGACCGTTATGTTCAACAATTTCAGCATGCTGATACCGACCGTTGCCTCTGCTTTCCTGTTTGGCGAAGCATTGAAACTGACACAAATGATCGGCATCATACTGATCCTGCTGTCCTTTGCTGTGACGGTACGTGCGGAAAAAGAGGCACGGATCAGTGCCAAATGGATCGTATATATCCTGTTGACCGTCATCATAAACGGCTCCATGTCGCTCATACAGAAGCTGTACACACAAACACCTGATGCTGTGTTGATCAACGGCTTTGTATTTATGACCTATTTTTCTGCGGTGATCGGCTCTGCCGTCATTTTGCTGCTGACGTCCTTCAGAAAACAGCGCATCGTCAAACTCAAATGCACGCGCAGAATGTGGTTGTTCGGACTCCCTGCAGGCATCACACTCGGTATTTATCATTTGCTGTATACGCAAAGCATTGCAGCCATACCGGGGGTACTGCTTTTCCCGACGCTGAACGGTCTGATCATCATTATCAGTTCCCTTTTCAGCATGCTGTTCTTCCGTGAACGGCTGACCCGCCGACAGATTCTGGGATGTCTGATCGGCATCACTGCGATCGTATTCATGAGCATTTAAGACAAGGCAATACCGCACAATTCGCGCCGCGCATCTGCGCCATCAGAATTGTGCGGTATCATAGTCATCTCACGCATAGGAATAAACAAACATAAATCATACAAAGGAATGGCTCTCTGATTTTTCAGAGAGCCATTGTCCTATATATTCCCGAATGGATCCGTCAGCGATATTGGTTATATAGTCATACTTCGTACCAAGCGGAACAGCAAGATCCTTATCGCACCCGCAAAACCAACTTCCCTCTATGACCGCCGCGCTGCATGATCTGCTGTGCCGCATCCGCCTCGGTGATCGGATATATGCCGTGAATGGATGAGGGGAGTTTCCCTGCTTCCACCATCGGCCAGACGTTTTTGACCAGTTCCGCAATCAAGTCTGCTTTGAACGCAGGGGTTCTTGAGCGCAGAGTCGAACCGATGATGCGGACATTGCGGACATAGATATTTTTCAGATCAATTTCCGTCAGTGTACCGGCAAGCGCGGCAATCATGATCCAGCGCGCACCGTGGGCAAGGTACGGAAGACAGCTGCCCATGTTTTCGCCGCCGAGACAGTCGATGCAGACAGAAATGGGTGTACCGAGCGCAAGTTGCTCTTTCAATACATCGCGGATATCGGTTGCCGTTGTATCGACAACAATGACCGCACCTAGCGGCGCAATCGCATCCGCAGCATCTTTTCCGCGCACGGTTGTTATGACGCGAAGACCGAATGCCTTTGCCATCGGAATGACAACGGAAGCAAGCCCGGACGCGCCGGCGTGCATCAGCAAGGTGTCTCCTGCTTTGGCGTTGCCTTCATGGAACAGGTTCAGATACGCTGTGCAGTATGCCTCAGGCATTGCCGCGGCTTCCGCAAGGGTTTTGCCGGCGGGAACAGGCATCAGCATATCGTGGGGCACGGCAACATAAAGCCTTCTGGAAGATGGGAATAGGAAAGCACATTCAACGTATTCCATGTGTTCCAGCCACGATTTGTTTTTTGCTTGAGCTCCTGATAATTCATGGCAATATATATGCAAAGAAAAGTCAATGTTAATAATACGAAATAAGCCGAAATATTCCTCATTTTTGTCTTGACAAATTTCTTCCGAAGGGCAACAGAAAGGTTTATCACCTACATAAAAATGAATTTTATGATTTGAATGTAGGTCAAATGTTAGTCGAAACAGAAATTACAACCGTAAACAAGGTTATTATTAAGTAGTTACTAATCGCCATTTTGAATCTTTTACACACGTTATAAGTTCTAAAAATCGGCTTTTGAGGTCAACAACGTTTGTTTTTTTTGCTTGAATGATGAAAAAGTCCTTGACAAATCGCAGCAGGATCCTTATTCAAATCATTTATAATTGTACTGAGTTCCGGACTTTTTACTAAATAGCACTTCTTTGAAACCAACCGCTGCGCGATGAATCCTTGCGAATATCTTGATTATGATAGCCATGGGCATTGCTTTGCTGAACTGAAGTTATATGTTCTCTTTGCGATCATTTCATCGATTTCTGTTTGAGTCTCCGAAAAATGGTGTTCTCAAAGGACGCATAGGCAACCGTGCTGTAATTGACAAACCATTGTGCAGACAGTAACTCCACCATTCAAAAAAGGACGCGCAGAAGCGTCCTTTTTGATAGCTCCATCGGTGAGCTTTTGAAAGATTTCCCGATGTGGACTCAACATATTGATTCAGAGCGCATGGTGATTGTAAACTTTAAGTCGATTGACATTTATTTCCGAATTTGGTATAATTAAGGTGATATTATCAGGGATAATTCTGTTAATCTTTACTGGATAATCATTCTTGCAGGAGGAGCAGCATATGAACAGTCAGAAAACAGGCGCATTTATCAAACGGGAGAGGATACGGCTGAAATTGACGCAGCGTGCACTGGGAGAAACATTCTCCGTGACAGACAAGGCAGTCAGCAAATGGGAGCGGGGACTTGCGTACCCGGATGTAGAAACCCTGCGAAAAATGGCTGTGCTGTTCGGCTGTACAATGCAGGAAATCATCAACGGCGAACGACAGACACCCCAGATGCCGCACACCTCCCAATCCGCATTTTCCGCGCAGGAGAGCTATACTGCAAAAAACGGGAAAGGAACCGGAACGGATGCCGCGCCAGAGCATGATACCAACGGAACATGTCTGATACTGGCAGACGCACCGTCAGACTTCACCGCTGTCCTCATGTCCTGCGGTACAGGAATCGATTTGATGTCACAGGCGGAAGCACTGTCCTGCGATCTTGCGGCATATGATTCCTATTGCATCCTTGCAGGCGGAAAAATCCTTGACCCCAGACTTCGTGAACGGCTGGAAACAGAAGTCGGAAAAGGAAAACGTATCTTTACGGAAGCCCTGAACAGCTGGGACGGGATCTATTCCGCAGACCCCGTCGATACCACGCGGTCACGTCTGGTAGTAGCAGTCGGTGATGAGGAGCAGCAGATACCGGGGCTTGTGCCGGGCGACCTGCTTGACGATCAGAGCAACCGCATGATGCAGCCGTATTACACGGTTCCCGGATTGAAGCCGATTCTCGTATATCACGATCACATCATTGCACACCGCCACTGGGACGCCGATCGGGATGAAATACGGAACAACAGCAGACTCGGTCTGTTTACCATCGGTGACAACGTCATGATGTGTACCTTTGAATTGCATCATTTCAACCGCGCCCGCTTTTCACCGCGAAAATCATGGGAATGTCTGATACGGTACCTCGCACACTGGATTACCGGTACAGAACCAACGTTGATGCCGGAGCCGATGATCCGCCACCGTGCCGATGCCGATCTCACTGACCCCGCGGTCTTTGATGCCTGCCTTTCAGATGCTGTAAACCGTGGGATTGCGTGGCTCGGTCAGTTCCTCCTTGAGGACGGCTGTGCCGGTATCCGGGAAGGGATGCGGCACAACATTGATCCTGACGGACATCAGGCATCTGCTGATACGGTGCGGACAGACTGCTGCGGCGAGGCGGCAGGCGCATTCCGTTTTTATGCCGCACTGACCGGAAACACCGCATACCGCACCACGGCGGATCACCTTGACGATTTTGTCCTTGGGCCGATGCAGGTAAAGGGCGGTCTGTTTGACGGGATGCTTCGCTGGACCGACGCGGCATGGCAGGTATGTTACCAGGACGATGCTGCGCGTGCCGTGCTTCCGATGCTGTATGACTGTTTGATTTTCGGGCACACGGAACGGTTTGACGATATTTGCCGTGCGCTTGATTTTCTGGTACGCACAACCGCAAAGGATGGCTGCCGCAATGCAAGAACCGATGCTCCGAATCTGACAGAAGATGGCATCCGTGCACTGCGGGAGGCGGATCACGGACTGCCGTCGGCACACTATAATG
>SVRM01000002.1 GCA_015064785.1 Oscillospiraceae bacterium | reverse complement strand
GATTTTGGATAAAAAACAAAAAGACCGCCGATTGGCGATCTTTGTTTGCGGTGATAAAACAAGCACAGAAAACAGACTTACGCGAGAGCGTTGAGCTTTGCGGTAAACTGGCTCTTCTTTCTTGCAGCGTTGTTCTTGTGAAGAATACCCTTAGCGACAGCCTTGTCAATCTTCTTGACAGCAGCCTTATAGGTTTCGCTTGCGAGTGCCTTGTCACCTGCTGCGAGAGCTGCTTCATACTTCTTGATGCAAGTCTTCATGGAAGTCTTGAACATCTGGTTCTGCAGGGTCTTAGCATCGGTAACGAGAACGCGCTTCTTTGCGGACTTAATATTCGGCAAATCGATTCACCTCCTTCACAGAATGGGCAGCGGTATTTAGCCGCTAAACATTTACCTATAGATTATACCACATCTTTTCATAAATTTCAAGTCTTTTTTCAAATTATTTTTCCAAAATTTCAAATTTTTTTTGTGTTCACAGAATGTCGGAAACAAAATGTAAAAAAATTTATAAATTTTATCAAGATTTCCCAAAATAATTTTCAAAAAAGTCTTGACATTGTCTAATTTCATGGTATAATAATAATAACGAAAAAAAGAACTGAAAATGATTTCCCTGGGAGAGATCCGATGACCGAGTCACAAGAGTATAAATGCTGCGAAAGAAGCGAATCGGTACAGTCCGATCCCGGTTTTCGCGGGACAGATGGTTCATCTGTGACGGAGGATGCGTACGAATCGGACGCTGAGATTCTGCATCTGCTGCGGATCATCCGTGAGGAAACCAAAGACCCACAGCGCTCAGACGCATTTTCTGCGCTTCTTGTCCGCTACCGTCCGCTGATCGAAACGATGGTTTCAAAGTATGCGCAGTCGGTATACGGCATGCCTGTGTCTCCGATTGACCGGCAGGAGCTTGAGGAAGAGGCGAGCATTGCGCTGTATCATGCTGCCCGTTTTTACCGTGCCGGAACACATGCAACATTCGGTTATTTTGCACGTGTCTGTATCCGGAATCGGCTGGTATCTTTTTTACGTAAACAGAAGCACGAGGAATACTGCATTCCCATCGATGATACCGCAGCCCTTCATGCGACAGGAACACATGCTGTTCCGGCTGATGCACTGACGATTGCAGATGTTGGAGAGCAGATCGTCCAGCGGGACGCTTTTCGTGCGCTTTTTGATCGGTTTCTTGCAACCCTGACAGAGTATGAACGCCGTGTATTTCACCTATATGTCAAGGGCTGTTCCTACAAAGAAATCGCCGGGACACTGGATGTGTCACCCAAATCCGTTGACAACGCGGTATACCGGATCCGCGTCAAGTTAAAACAGCAGCTTCAGGCCCAGTAACGCTTGGACTGCAACAAATCCATGCCTGAAATTTCAGGTCTCGAAAAGACCATACCGAGGGAGTGCGCGTCACGACAGCGGTGACGGTGCGATTCCGTCTTCGGGCGAAAAATCTTTTAACCATTAAAGCGAGGTAAAAAACATGTATCAGGACAAAACATTGGTATGCAAGGAATGCGGCGCTGAATTCACATTCTCTGCTGGCGAACAGGAATTCTACGCTGAAAGAGGATTCCAGAACGAACCGCAGAGATGCAAGGCTTGCAGAGATGCAAGAAAGAACGCGACCAGACCGCAGAAGGAACTCTTCTCCACCGTATGTGCAAAGTGCGGTAAGGAAGCTAAGGTTCCGTTCCAGCCTTCCAACGACAGACCCGTATACTGCAGCGAATGCTATGCAGCTATGAAGGCTCAGCAGTAATCATTACAACGAGCCATCCATCCTGACACTGACGGCCTGAATATATCCGCGGCGGCCGCAGCCATCAGCTGTGACCCTCCCTCCAATTTCATATATTTTTGCTTGACCTGTCGATGACTGAAGGGTACCGCAAATCCGGTTTTGCGGTGCCTTTTTTTGTCAGAATGGATCGATGAGGATAACCACTTGAATTTATTTAGAACAAAAAAGATCGAAAAACCGACGGCACTTGTGTTTGTTGACTTTGAATATATGCAGATTTCCTTCAAGAAACGGTACGGAATCCAGCCGCCGGTTCTTGACTGGTATAAATCCCTTTGTGAGGAATTTGATGTCCGTGAGCTGTATGTATTTGCGGATTTTTCCAACGAAGCAATGAAGCGCAACCTTCCGGTTCTGCGTCAGATTACCGATAACATCATTGAAACCCAGAACACAGCCTCCCGTCATAAAAAGGATTTCACGGATTTCTTTCTGCTGGACCGTGTTTATCAGAAGGCTTTTGAAAATAACAAAGCCAACACCTATATTCTGTTCACAGGAGACGGACATTTCGGTGCCGTTTCCCGGTTTCTGATCAGCCATTGTAAAAAAGATGTTATCATCAATGGTGTGGAAGGGAACATTTCGGGGACGTTGAAGTCTCAGGTCACGCGCGTGGTGGAATATCCCGGCGCAGATCGCGTAAAAGAATTGTATTATCCCTATATTGCCCGTCAGATCAAAGAGCTGACCACAGGCCGTCATGCACAGCGAATGCTGACACCGGGAAGACTGTCCGCCGCATGTATCGAGCATCAGAGGCTCCATGCGGATATCGTGGAGGAAGCCATGACCGCGATGCTCAACGAAGGGTATCTGGTCTATAAAGAGGTTTGGGTTTCCTCTCTGAAGCGCACACGGGTTCTCACCTGTGATTTTGAAAAGATGCGCACAGACGGTTTTTATCACGAGAATACAAAAGAATAAATGAGAAGAACGCTTTGGTTGAGCCGAAGCGTTCTTCTTGTTATATGGTGGGGTTCGATGATGTTTGCGGTTGGCAGATAAGGTGATGAGAGTTGCTAACCGCATCAAAAATAGATAACCTCAAATCAAATTCCCAATCGCGTGGAGTGCATCAAAGCCTTCGTCAGTATACCAGTCGAAGGAGATTTCCTCGCCGTTCAGCAGCCATTTGCGCGGGCAGATGTCGTTCATCCACGAAACGGGAACAAGGATATCTTCCTGTGTGGAGTTGTACTTGAACGCTTCCTTGATTTCAGGAATCATTGTTTCATCTGCAACGCCCTTTGCGCTGGACATGAACAGCGGAGAGCCGGAACGGGAGAGTGCTTTCAGCCAGACACGGTTCTGTTCCCACGGCACAGCGGCGGTGATACCGATGCAGTCGGCATCCGCCATGTAGAACGCGCGGTTCTGCATCATACGGAAGGCGAGCGTGTTGACACCCATTTTGCGTGTGCGGTCCCAATAGCGACCGGACGTATCGTCGCCGGTACGGTTGACCTCAACCAGACCTGCGCACAGGTGGGAGAAGGTGTTGCAGCCGATGATAACAGCGTCGCCTGCTGCTTCACGGATTGCGGTATAGAAGTCGATGACGATCTCGGCAGAGGTGCGGCTGCGGTCTGCGAATGCCCAGCCGTCACCTGTGATGGACGTCCCCATCGACATACCGTAGCTGCCGAACAGATCGACAGAGGAGTAGTCATGCTTGATGAGCGTATAGCCCCAGTCGATGAGACGCTTGGTCGTTGCCTTGACGTAGTCGCGGACTGCGGGGATAGACGGATCCAGGTACGCCGCATCGCGGGAGAGCTTCCAGTCAGCGGGAATCGACGGATCGAGATCGTGCAGCAGACGGATCCAGATGCCCGGCTTGACGCCCTTTGCGCGCATTTCGTCGGCCAGCGTCTTCATATCGCCGAAGTTTTTGTTGCCGTGATCCCAAGGACCTGCGGTCGGGTTGTCATGCCAGCCGTCGTCAATGACCATGTACGGGTGGTTTTCAAGTCCTTCACACAGCTCTGCGATGTATGCGGAGTCGGTGAGAATCTCCGCACGGGAGGATTTACCGTATGCGTAATACCAGTTGTTGGAGCCGTAAACCGGTTCTTTCGGGAAAATCGGATCGGGACACATGTCACAGCAGAATTTGTGTCCGGCAGAGAAGGCGTCAGTATCCGTATATTCACGGCAGATGACGGTTGCTGCGTTCAGGGTACGGCCGCCGAGCGCAACGCCCATGCCGCCGCAGCGGACGTCAAGATAGAGGGAAATGCCCTCACCGTCTGCGTGCCAGACGCACATGGCGCCCGGTCTGACGCGGACACCGTAACCAGCAAGCACCTTTGCCTGTGCATCATAAGCAAGGAAGTACCACGGCATATGCTGCTCGGGTGTGATGGAACCCCAGTGCAGGGTACCGTAGCCGCGCTCCCAGTCGTCACCGTAAACGGAAGCGGTATCGGGCAGGGAACAGGCAAAGCGCAGAAGCACCCAGCGGACAGTGGATTCCGATGCGGTCAATGTGACGTCCAGTGCGTCGCCGGTGTTTTTGACAGCGACCGTTACGTTTTCATCGGTGAACGTAGCGTCTGCCGCAGGGCAGAGCTTTTTCAGTGCCTTTTCGTCACCGATGATCGCGGAAACGGTCAGCGGTGCGGTTAAAAGATTTGGAAAAGTTGTCATGGGAGAATCTCCTTTATGAAAATAGTGATATTTACAGGATAACGTACAGTATACGCAAATATTATGTTATTGGAGGGGTGATTCACGAATCGCCCGTTGTAACGTTCGAGGAAAAGCCCTTACTTTTCCGCCGGCTTGATCTTCTTTAACCACTTTCCGCTCTTGAGACGGAAATAACACCAGACACATTTGATGATCTGGTCGATTTTGAGGAACGTGTAAACCCAGAACGCAGGCAGATCGAGCACCAGACCTGCAAGCGCACCGAGCGGCACGGATGCTACCCAGAGGAACAGAATATCGCCGGCCATCAGGAACTTGGTATCACCACCCGCACGGAGAACACCCTTGGTCAGAATGGAGTTCATCGACTGGAAGATGACGATAAACAGAATCGCGTTCATCAGTTCCCACGCAATTTCCTTGGCTTCGGGCGAGACATTGTAGTACCCGATAATTGGTCCGCGCAGAATGAGAATGACAAGTGCCGCGAAGACACCGATGATGCCGCCCATGATGAGAAACGTGTAGCCTTGTCTTTGTGCCTTATCGTAGTCACCTTCGCCCATCGTATGACCGGTGATGATGCCGGATGCATTGGAAATACCGGTTGTGAGGACAGAGGAAAGCTGCTGTACGACCATGGTAACCGAGTTTGCCGCAACGAACGCGGAACCGATGCGTCCCATAATCATCGCAACGGCGTTGTTGCCGAGTGCCAGCAGAGCGTCGGAAATCAGCACGGGAATCGAAATGCGGATGTACTCGGAGAGCAGATCGCGCACCTTCATGGTCAGATCGCGCAGACGGTAGGTGATGCGCTTGTCAATAAAGAAGAAGTAACCGCAGATGAAGCAAAGCTCAAATACACGCGCGATCAGCGTACCGAGCGCCGCACCGCCGATTTCCATACGCGGCGCACCGAGATGACCGAAGATGAAGACCCAGTTGGAGAAGACGTTGACAAAGAACGCACAGATGGAGCAGACAAGCGGCACACGTACCTGTCCGACGGTACGCAGAACGATGGTACAGGTGGTTGTCAGACCCATGCAGATGTAGGTCGGGATCATCCAGCGAAGATATGTGACACCGTGCGCGATGATTTGGGCATCCGGTGTGTAGATTTTCATAATGAGCGCTGGTGCGGCAATTGTTGCAAGTGTAAATACACTGCTGAACAGGAACACAAAGCGCAGCATGACCGTAACGGCTTTTTTGAGCGAGTGGATTTCCTTCATGCCCCAATAGCGTGAGGTCAGAACCGATGCGCCCATGCCGATGCCCATACAGCAGATCATGAACAGGTTGATGAACTGGGATGCAAGGGAAGACGCAGACAGCTGTGCATCCCCCATTTCCGACAGCATGATCGTGTCCATTAAGTTGATGCCGACGGTGATGAGACTCTGCAGGGAAACGGGAACGGCGATTTTGAACATCTGCTTATAAAGTGCAGTATCACCGAGATAAGCGCGGATATGGTTCATGATGTGCTCCTTCTTTATCAGAAATACCTTAATTATTATAGTCCTTTTCTGCGGAAATGTCAAGAAAAAGCGCAAAATTCAGTAAATATGATAAAAGAAACGGAGATTCTTGACAGAGGACAGACAATATGGTATAATCAGAAAAACGAAAGATTTGAGGGCTTTGCTATGCAGAAGAGAATAGAAATTCCCGCAGGATATGAGGATATCGCATCAGAGCTGCAGCGGCGGCGCCGATCTGTTCTTCTGCCGTCGATTCTTTGGGCGGCTATGATACTGCTGCTTGAATATCTGTATCTTTGGCAGTATTTTTCCGAGCGTATCAATGCGGCGGTCAGCCTGCTCATTGCCGTGATACTGACTGCGGCATATCCCATCAGGCGTGGGATTCTGACGCTGATTGCGGACCGCGGCTGGGAGGGCGAGGTTCGGGATGTCAAGAAGCGTTCCTACATTCATTTTAAGAATCTGTGGGCGCGTTCCTTTTCCGGTATGACTACGCGCATTGAGGGGCATCTCTATCTGCGCGGCAGGGAAGGACGGTCTGTGTTTCTGGAGCGTCGGTTTCCGATCAGACGAAGGTTTATCCTGCGCAGCGGTGATGCGGAGCTTCCGTATCAGAGCGGGGATTTTCTTCGCTGTTATCGCGGCTGCGCGTATCCTGTCATTGTAAAGCGTCCGGGCAGTGACGGCTACCCGCCGCGTGTCTGTGTGTTTTGCGGGAAGACAGAGTGTGATCGGTCACGTGCGGTCTGCGACTTTTGCGGATTTTCACTTGTCACACCACATGAAACTGTCAATTTTGTGGAATACGGAATGTGAATATACTTTAGTTTGTTAAAATTCACGTGGATTTCAGAAAAATTTTATTCAAATTTCGGAAAATTTTCAGAAAACATCTATACAATCCGAAAAACGTATGGTATAATAGTATCAGAGGAAATCGATTCGGATGCCAAATTGCATCGATCATTTTCCAAAAACACGGTTTTCCTTTTGTCAAATTAAACAAATTCCTTTCTTTTCATTTGTGCAATGCGTCAAATGTAAAGAACTGCTCCTGTTTGTATTGACAAATGTCACGAAATCGTGTATACTATAGATGGGTAAAACAACTGTCGTAACAAAACGCACGGGAGACTGTATGCATCCATCTGTAAAAAAATGAGAATGAGAAAAGGAAGTAACATCATGGCAAGAAGAAAAAGAGCATTTAACCGTATGCCCGACGCAGAACTGATCGTTATGCAGGGTATCTGGGACGCAAAGAAGAACGGATTTGACAAGGTTCGTGCGTCTCAGCTGATTGAAGCATATCCGGATACTGTCGGACAGCAGAAGCTGACCACCGTTCTGACGCTTCTCACACGTCTTTTGGATCGCGGTTATGTTTCCATTGAAAAGGTCGGCCGCAGCAACATTTATTCCGCTGCGATCAGCGAAGAAGAATACTGCAAGCTCGCTACCAAGGATTTCGTTTCCTCTGTCTGCCGCAAGTCTACCGGCAATCTGTTTGCTGCTCTGGTTGACGGAAGCATGATCGAAGACGGTGATATCGACGAGCTTCGTGAACTGATGAACAAAGAAGACAAATAAGGATGCAATGACTGCATCAGCCAGCACACAATGTGCCGTGTGTGCTGGCGAAACAGTACTGCCATTTCCTTGATCTTCGGAAAGGACAGGCAGCAATTACATGCTGGGAGAAGTTTTAATCATCCTTCTTCTGACAATTCTTTTCACCTTCAGCACAATTGCGGCGATGCTTCTGCGCAGACGGCTTCACGGCGGCTTTGGTCAGATTATGTATCTGATCTGGTTGACTGTGATGCTGTCAGCTTTGATTCCCTTGCAGATAGCACCGCCCATTGTCAACTTTATCGTCAGTGAACGGACAGTCACCGAGGTTCAGCCGCCGTACCGTGATATGCATCCGGAGATTCTTCTCATTACCGATGCCTCTCATGAAATCCGTCGCGGTGAACTGCCGGTGCTGCGGGCACATCTTTCAGAACTGGATGAGCCTGTAATCTCGGACGATGGCGATACAGTCGCATTCAATTTATCCGGTGTGGTGATTGCGGGATTTCGTTTCTTTCTCTTTATTTGGGCGGTCGGCATGTCTTACCGCCTGATCCGGGAATTGATTGAATACCGCGACATCAAACGGTTTCTCGACGAAAACTCCGACCCCTGCACCGACAGCCGGATTCTCGGTTTGTTTGATGCGTGCAGGGAACAGATAGGGCTGCGGCGGGGTGTCTCGCTGCGCTGCATCAGGGATTGTTGTCCGACAACGCCGTGTGTCATCGGTTTTGTTCGGTCAACGGTTTATCTCAGTGCGTTTTGTGATGACATGGATTCGTCTCATCTTGCGAACATTTTTACCCACGAGCTATGCCATGTGAAGCGGCACGACATGCTTTACAAGCTGCTTATGGTGCTGACAACGTCCGTGCATTGGTTCAATCCCGTCTCCAGTGTATTTCGGTCAGCGGTCACAGAGGATCTGGAAATGGCATGTGACGCAACCGTGCTCCGCTATCGGAGTGCGACGGCGGTGCGTGACTATATGGAATCCATTCTGACGGTTGCTGAGCGGCTCAGACGGGAAAGAAAGGCATGTCACGGTCAGTATGAGCCAATGTTCCGCGCTGCTTTTTTCATGGCAAACGATACGACTCCAAACTATCTGAAAAGGAGATATCAGCACATGAAAACGACACGTGAAAAGAAGAATCGGAAAACCGTTTATACTGTATGCGCAGGAATGCTTGCGCTGATCTGTGCCGCTAATGTTGCGGTGCTGTCCTCCTGCTCCTATGTTCGGGCAACGGATGAAACCTACGGTGCCCAAACAGCAGGTGAGGACTCCTATCTCTGCGACCCTGTGGAGGTTGCATTTACAAACTATTTCTGCGTACCGGACTTTGCGGATATCACGGAGGAGCAGTTTGCCGGGATTGCATCTGTGGATGTGTTTCTGGTGAAGCCGCAGGACGGTACACCAAATTCTGTTTATGTTTCCATTGACGGCGGTTCCGTCGAAATGCTGTCCCCGTGTATTCTGACGCTGGACGCTTTTGAAAACCGCATTCTGCCGAAGATCGACGCATTGGAGGAATCCGACGGCGAGGTGAATTTCGACGGCAAGAAGTTCCGCGCGTTCTACTGCGTAAAGGATCCGAACGATCCCGAACTCGAACCCCGTGCGGTTGCCGAAATGCAGTCGTTGTTCCCGATCACAAAGGAAACTGCTGTCGCGCTGTACGACCCGTACACGACGGCGCGTGAGGATGCGCTCATCTATGCGTATCTTTATAACGCCGGTCTTGTCAATGAAGCTGCATTTTCCGAGTTGGCACTGGAAGCCAGGCTCAGCGCAATTCCTGCGCTCGACGGTGCTGACATCACGGTGACTGCGGCAGAATCGATTGCCGGATTTGCCGTTGACACGGATATGTTTGAGGACCGCAGTACGATGTATGCTTCATATATGTCTGAATATATGAGCCTCCGCCAAAAAGAAGCGGATGATTCGGCTGCATTGGTGCTTGAGGAATTGTCAACGCAAATTGACATCAACGGCAACGGAATCGTCGGCGAATAAAATTCAGAGCAAACGATATGACTCCAAACAATCTGAAAAGGAGATATCAGCACATGAAAACGACACGCGAAAAGAAGAATCGGAAAACCGTTCTTTTTCTGTGCGCAGGGATACTTGCGCTGCTCTGTGCCGCAAATGCTGCTGTGCTGTCCTCCTGCTCGCATACGGAAGCATCTGATGATGCCATCGGCGATGCCGTGCCGGAGGAAGAAATTTTCGTTTACGATCCCATCGAAACTGCGTTTGCAAACCATTTCTATGTGCCGTCATTCTCTGACATCACAAAAGAACAGCTTGCGCAGGTCGAGACGGTGGATGTCTATCTTGTGACACCGCCAGAGAGCGATAACATCATACTGATGCCGATTGATTATCCGGCGTTTTCCGAAAATCCGCATAACGCGGTTTATGTTTCCATCAACGGCGGCAATGTCGAGTACTTGATGCCATGTATGTTGACAAAGCACATCTTTGAGGACAGCTTTTTGACGCAGGTATCGGAAGGGTATGAAGATAAAGCGCTGGCAGAACGTTGTGTGAGGCGTCTGCGTGCGTTCTATTCTATCAAGGATCCTGCCGATCCCGAACTGGATGCGAGCGCTGTTTCGAATATGCTTGCGCTGTTTCCGATCACCAAGGAAACGCCGGTTGCCATGTACGATGCATTTACCAATGCGCGGGAAGATCAGTTTCTGTACATTCATCTGTATGAAGCTGGAATGGTGAATGAAGCTGTATTTTCCGAGAGTGCGCTCCGTGCAAAGCTGGCATCAATTCCTGCTCTGGCTGATGCGGAAATTCAGATCATGACCGCGTCCAGTCTCGCAGACTTTGATGTTGACCAGAATCTGTTCAAAAATTGCGGCAGCTCTTACCGTGAAAACAATCTGGAATACAGGATTGCCATGGAAGAACAAAAGGCGCAGTATGATGCAGACACGCTAAAAATGGAGAATGACTTCCAAATCGACATCAACGGAAACGGAATCATCGGCGAATAAACCATCCATGTTGGATGCCCATCCAACGGCATCCCTCTTTTTTTGCGCAAATCTCTTGACAATTCCGGGACTTTATGGTATACTAATAAAGTAATCACCACACGGAGGGATATCGAAGTGGTCATAACGAGGCGGTCTTGAAAACCGTTTGGGAGTAATCCCACAAGGGTTCGAATCCCTTTCCCTCCGCCAGAAGCACAAAGACGGTCAAAGACCGTCTTTTGTTATTTTTCTGTCTGAGAGGAGAATTCTGATGAAACAACGATGGACAATCCGCATCGGTGTCGGACTGCTGCTTGCCGTACTCTTGTTTTTTGCTGTTGTACCGCTGGAGCGGGCCAAAGAAGATGCATCAGACTGGATGGCAGACTTATCGGATGAACGGCGCATTTCCGCGCTTGCCATTCCCGGAACACACGATTCCGGCGCACTGTATTCGATTGCCGATGTGGCTGGGAAATGCCAATCGCTTTCGATTGCAGAACAGCTACGCGCCGGTGTACGGTTCTTTGACATTCGTTTACAGCTGCGCGGCGAAAAGCTCGCCGTCGTACACAGCTTTGTAGACCAAATGACTGATTTTGCGGATGTACTGGACGATTTGACAGCATTTTTGCGAGCGCATCCGAAAGAATTCCTCTTTGTATCAATCAAACAGGACGCATCTGCACAAAACCCGAAAACATCCTTTGCCGATGCGGTGGAGCAGATGCTTGCAGATGGTGCCGATGTGGTCAGCACGGAACGTTCATTGCCGCAGACCGTTGGGGAAGCACGCGGGAAAATGCATATTTTTGCCCGTTATGCCGATGCGGAAATCGGAATCCCCGCATATGATGGCTGGCAGGACAATACTTCGTTTGTGTTGGAGGACCTCTATGTACAGGATCGGTATGCCATCGATGATCCAAATGACAAAATCTCTGAAATCCAAACGGCGCTTGAGGAACAGAATACCGGCGATCATGCGCTTGTTCTGAACTTTATGAGCTGTTATTTGACCCACGGATTCCCGCCGATGTATGCCGCGCCCCCGGCAAAACCGATTCTCTCGTGGCTGGAGCAGGCACTGCAAGAAAACCTTGCTCCGGGCGGTGTACTGATCTGTGACTTTATGACGAGTGCACTTGCCGCCATGATCTGGAGGTGTAATTTCCGATGAAAACAGTATTTCGTATTCTGACTGTGATCTTTGCGGCAATTTTGTTTGTGCTGGCGGCTGCGTTTTTATTCTTGGAAGGACGACTGATTGTCAGTGGCGACTGGCTTCTGCACGAGATGCCGCTGTTTGCGTTTATGCAGTATTTCAGTCGGTTTGCAATCGCATTCCTTGCCGCTGTTGGTTCCATTTGCTTATTGCGAAAACAAATATAAAAATCATCCGCAGTACGAGATCATTCGTCTGCGGATGTGTTATTTTACTGATTATCGGTTGTCTTGAGTACTTCTGCAACGGAAGCTGCAAGACCGGCAACGCCTTGAATGGAAGAGGGAATGATGATTTTGTTTGCCTTACCGTCAGCGGCACGTTCAAACGCTTCGAGACTCTTGATGGTGAGAACTGCCTGTGAAGGATTGGCTTCATTGATTTTCTGAATACCGAGCGCCGTTGCCTCCTGGACCTTGAGGATGGCTTCCGCTTCACCTTCTGCGCGGCGGATCATCGCTTCACGTTCTGCGTCAGCGCGGAGAATCTGGGATTCCTTCTCTGCTTCTGCTTCAAGGATCATCGCCTGCTTACGGCCTTCTGCAACGAGAATTGCGGAATTCTTTTCACCTTCTGCCTTCAGAATGGATTCGCGGCGCTCACGTTCTGCCTTCATCTGCTTTTCCATCGCGTCCTGAATTTCCTTGGGCGGCATGATGTTCTTCAGCTCAACGCGGTTGACCTTGATGCCCCAGGAGTCGGTGGCTTCGTCAAGGATGGTACGCATTTTTGTGTTGATGATGTCGCGGGAGGTCAGCGTGGAGTCAAGCTCCAGTTCACCGATGATGTTGCGGAGCGTGGTTGCGGTCAGGTTTTCAATCGCTGCCATCGGGTTCTGGACACCGTAGGTGAACAGCTTGCAGTCTGTGATCTGATAGAAGACGACAGTGTCGATCTGCATTTTGACATTATCCTTGGTGATAACCGGCTGCGGCGGGAAGTCGACGACTTGTTCCATCAGGGAGATGCGCTTGGCGACCTTGTCAATGAACGGAATCTTGAAGTGAAGACCGGTTGCCCAGACGGTGTGGAATGCGCCGAGACGTTCGACGACAAAAGCGTGTGCCTGCGTGACGATGTGGATATTGGAAATAATCAGAATGAAAAATACTGCAATCAATGCAAGAAGAATAATGGGATCCATAATCTTACCGTGACTTTCGCTTGGAAAGTCATCCTTTCTTGAGTTTTATCATGAAATAGAGTCGGTTAAAGTGGTGAGACAATCAGCTTGACACCTTCAATACGCAGAACACGTACTTCGGTACCGACGGGAATTGCGTCTGCGGTTTCATCGGTCCGCGCAGACCAGATTTGACCCATGACGCGAACCAGTCCGGTCTGTTCATGGTCGGAAACGGTTTCGGTGACGATCGCGGTCTGACCGATGACTCGATCAGCGTTGGTCGGATGCACCTTGGGGTGACGCAGACGCGCGGAGAGGCGTCCTGTCGCCGCGAAAACAACAACGGTAATCACAAGCCATACCAGTACCTGAATCCATACAGGAACGGACAGCAGGGCCAGCACGATAGCAATCAGCGTACCTGGCATGAACCAGATGACAATCAGATTCATCGTGTTGACTTCGACGATGACAGAGAGAATGAAAAAGCCGATCCAGATATACAGCATGTACTCAATCATGAATCTTTCTCCTTTCAGAGGAATTTATGCACCGGGGAACTTGACAATTTTGGTGATTTTCGTTTCTTCACCGATGGTTGTCAGCTCGAACAGCAGCGGCAGAACATCGGTGGGGCGAATATCGTCGCGGAAGGTGCCGTTGTTTTGGTAAATCTGATATTTCACAATGTAATAGCGGCGCACTTCATTTTGCGAAATGATCTGATCTGCATCTCCTCTGTGTTCAACAGAGATGGAATGGATTTTCTGCATGGTGAACCGCTCGGGAATCGGATATGCATTTTTTTCGCTGTAATCCTCAGAGATGAATGCCCGGTATCCTTCATAATCTCCGTTGATGACGCAGTTGAAATAGTTTTGGAAGAATACCAGTCCGGCACCGAAATAAGCACCGTCCTCATCAAGCGCTACTTCTGTTGACTGTGCGCCGTCGATATACTTGATATCGCGGTTCATTGTCATGTAGGTCTTGTCTTCAAAGATGTTCGTCTCATAATCTGCCGGGGCAAAAAGGATATCCAGCGGCTCATAGCCGGTTCCGCCGGAATAGAATGCAGAATAGTAGTCGCCGTTCACCGAGACTTCGTATATGACCGAGATGACGACGGAGAAGAGCATAACGGCTGCGATAATCAACAAACCGAGCAGGATTTTTTTGCGGGGAGAGAGCTGTTTTTTCCGGTATCGTTTGGTTTGATTCTGAATGGGATGTTGAGATTGCAAGATAAAGGTTTCCTTTCCGTGAATGGATACGCGCAAAGAGGGACTGTCATTTTGGCAGTCCCTCATCTGTTGGTAAAGCTTACAGAGCGATGAATTTCTTCAGATTTTCGAGACCCCAGGAGATGCCGAGGAGGTTGTCTTCACAGCCTTCAAATTCGATGGAAACGAAGCCGTCGTAGCCGTTCTTCTTCAGCGTCTGAATGCTCTGGCAGATATGTGCATCACCGTGACCGACGATGGTACCGCGGAGGTAGTCACCTGCACGGGTCTGGAACCAGCCGGAGCCGGGATGTACTTCCATGCCGCTCTTCAGGAAGAAGTCCTTGGCATGAACGTGCTTTGCATAGGGAGCCATGATAGCGACAGACTTCCAGGGATCTTCGTCTGCGCACATGAAGTTACCGAGGTCTACGAGTGCGCCGAAGTTCGGGTGAGCAACGGTGTTGATGAGCTTTTCAACGCGGGCTGCGTCCTGGCTGAAGTAGCCGTGGTTTTCGGTCATCGTGCCGACGCCCTTCTGTTCTGCGTACTTGGTGACTTCGCGGATGGCGTCAGCCATGATCGGGAGGCAGTCATCGTAGCCGATGTTGATCTTTCTGCCTCTGGGCTGGCTTGCAACGTCGTGACGCATATTGGCAACGCCGAGTGCTGCTGCCTTGTCGACCTTTGCCTTGACAGCCTCGATTTCCGCCTTGGTGTCGCCGCCGGAGCCGTTGATGAAGTCTGCACCGACGCAGAAGGATGCGCGGACAAGACCCTTTTCAGCTGCATATTCGCCGATCTTCTGAAGTTCACAGAGATCAACATTGGACCAGCCGGATTCGACGAATTCGATGCCTTCAAAGCCCATTTCAGCAGCCTTGTCGATGACGCCGTAAATACCGAGGGATTCGACATACTTGCCGAAGCTGTAGGTGCTTACACTTGTTTTCATGATATAATACCGTTCCTTTCGATATTGTATTCTTTGTGAAGACGCAGATGAGACCGAAAATTTCGGAAAAATCACATCTTCTATTCCTTATCATTGTACCATAAATTGCGCGGTTTGTAAAGGGATTTGATGATTTTTCTTTTGCCGGTTTGTAAATTTTGGCATCTTATCCCCGATTCTGACGGTAAACCTCAAATGCCAGAATCGAAGCGGCGGACGCAGCGGATAGTGCACCGTCAAACGGTCTGCCGTAATCCAGCCGCACAACCGCATCTGCCATTTCCAGAACCTTGCGTGAGATACCGCGTTTTTCACCGCCGACGATCAGAAAGAGCGGGCGCGTGAGTTCGGCATCATATACCGATACCGAGTTTTCGATGTCCGCGCACAGGATTCTGCATCCGTGCGCACGCAGAAGCGTGACCGCATCACAGCCGTCCTCTGCAACATACATCGGAAACCGCTCCGATGCACCGGCGGATGCACGGCAGACAACGCCGGCTGCACTCATCCAGTTGCGCTTTGGCAGAATGATGGCATCCACGCCTGCGGCGTACAGAGAACGCATGGCGTATCCGAAATTGTACGGGTCCTCTATCCCCTCCAGCATCACAAAGAAGCCATCACGGGGAAGGGCGGCGACGGTATCGGCGGTCAGGGAGGGCAGCGTCCGTGTCGATGTGCGTGCGATAACACCGCCGTGGGAGCTGCCGATGGCCATTGTGTCAAGGGTCTCCATCGGCGCTTGGGTAATCGTGAATCCGAATTCATCAGCACGGTGGGCAAGCCATGCAAGCTCTTTTCCGTGGGATGGTACGCGCTCCTCTGCATACAGAATCTCAATGATTCTGCGGTCATTGTGGGACGAGGCCTGCATCTCCAGAACTGCACGTATGGAAACCATACCTTCCAGAAGATTGGAGTCAGCGAATTTTTCCTGTTCTTTTATCATAAACCAATTCCTCAAAAAGCCGTGCCCGGAAGGTAAAATTACCGTCCGGGTCGGATATGTATCATTTAATTGTCGTGGGTCATCTTGGACATCTGACGCTGTGCCATGACAAGACCGTAGTAGATGCCCTGTTTGCGAACCAGCTCGTCGTGTGTGCCGACCTCGGCGATCTTACCTTTATCAAGGACAATCAGACGGGTTGCATTGCGGAGCGTGGACAGTCTGTGTGCAATGGCGAGCGTGGTGCGGTTCTTAGACAGCTTTTGCAGCGCGTCCTGAATCTGTTTTTCCGTTTCCGTATCCAGAGAAGCGGTTGCTTCGTCCAGAATCAGAATGCGCGGGTTGTGCAGCAGTGCACGTGCAATCGAAACGCGCTGACGTTCACCGCCGGAAAGGGTATGCCCCTTTTCGCCGACCTTTGTGTTATATCCATCGGGCAGCTTCATGATAAATTCATGTGCGCCGGCGATTTTGGATGCGGCAATGATTTCATCGCGGGTGGCATCCGGCTTTGCATATGCGATATTGTCGTAAATGGAACCGGAGAACAGGAAGGTTTCCTGTAAAACGACACCGATCTGCGAACGCAGGCATTCCTGTGACAGATCACGGATGTCTTCGCCGTCGATGCGGATGGCACCGTCCTCGACCTCGTACAGACGCATAACCAGATTGATCAGCGTGGACTTGCCGACGCCGGACTTACCGACGATACCGATGAATTCGCCCGGCTGGATGTCAAGGGTAATACCTTTGAGAACTTCCGTTGCATCGTCATAGCCGAAGTGAACATTGTCAAAGGAAATCTGACCAACGATGTCGATATCCTTCGCTTCGTCCTTGTCACCGATATCGACATCCTCGTCGAGCAGATCGAAGACCTTGACGACAGAGGTGTAGATTCTGGTCAGCATACGCTGAATATTGGCAATCAGGAAGACAGGACCGGAGTAGAGCATACTGACATAGGATGAAAACTGTGCCATTTCACCGAGTGTCATATCGCCGCCAAGAATGGCATTTCCGACGTAAACCAGCAGGAAATATTCACCGATACGCATGAAGAAATCAACAAGCGGACGGAAAATTGCATAAAAACGTTCATTCTTTGCGGAAATCTGCGCTTCCTGATAGGTGACCTTGTCGTAGCGCTCCATTTCATACTGCTCCATACCAAACGCCTTGACGACACGGATACCGGAGAAGATGTCGTGGAGAATGGTGCTTGCCTTGGCATTGGTGATCCACTGCTTGTGGTAGATACGATGGGTGTATCTCCAGAACATGCGCATGAAGATTGAGCAGATCGGAATCGGCAGAATGATCATCAGCGCAAGCCGCCAGTCCTCAATGAACAGCATAATCGAAATACCGACCAGAATCAAAAGCTGTTCGAGAATGTTGGCAAGACGATGAACGATAAACTGCTGAATTTCAGCGGTATCACCGGTCACGCGCTGCATGATTTCGCCGGCAGTACGCTTGGAAATTTTGGAAATCGAAAGCATCTGTACCTTGTCAAACACCATTTCACGCAGGCGGACGATGATGCGGTTGCCGGCGTGAATCAGCGCCATGGAGCGTCCCCACGAAACCAGCTTTGTCAGCAGGCGGAGTGCGAACATGGACAGGATAACAAGGGAGAATTCGGTAAACCGATTCGATGCCATCGGCGTGATGAATTCATCGACGAGCAGACGGTTCAGATAAGGACCGATCATGTTCATGCCGGTGATGACAAAGAACAGGATGACGGACAGAAGCAGATACCATTTATAGGGATTGGCAATCTCCCACATACGGGAGAAGATGTGTTTTTTATCGACGCAATGCATACAGATATGGGAACCTGCACGGTATTTGCGTCCGCATTTCGGACAGAAGCGGTTATAACTCTTGTCGTAATCGGGATCGAAAAGACCCGTATCGATATAATGGTTGATGCGCTTTGCAATGGTTGCGTATTCATTCTGATGCGACAGATCACCGCGGCAGAGAACTGTCAGCCGACCGTCGACCAGACATTCCAGCGCAACCTCACCGATACCGGAGACTGCATGAAATTCACGCATTGCGGAGAGGGGATACCGTGCGCGCTCGCGTTCCTGTTCGATAACATAGAAGGTATCCTCACAAAGCGCGGCATATCCGATCTGCGGTTTGCAGTCAGAGACTGTCAGATCGGCAGACAGCACCATAGTCGGGGTTTTTCCGTCAAGCTCGGGCAGACACTTGACGATCTGCTCCCAGATCATGGCTCGCCGATTGGTATGATGCACAGGATTTTTTTGTTTCAAGGGGAACATTCACCTCTGATTCGTTTCTCGTCTGAGCATTACAGATACAGCTCGATCTTTTTGTAGCTTGCGCGGTCGAGGTCTTCGACGGACGGAATCTCAAAGCGGTTTCCGTCAACGTCAACAATGAAGACATGTTCATGGTCGACCTTCAGCATGGAACGGTAGGTATCCTGAACGGTGAAGGAAAAGTCGGAGGCATTTTCCAGATCGACACGCCAGTAGGAAAAACCGTAGCGCTCCTTGACAGAGAGAATCCGCTTGATGCGCGGGGCGTAGTATTTGCGTCCGAGCTCACCCAGAAGAATTTTCCGGGTGGCCTCGGAAAGCGCTGATAATTCACGGATCATACCGATTTCCTTCTGATCCTTATCAAGCACCGATATGTAGGAATGCGGCATATCGAACGGAAATGCGCTGTGCAGGAAAATGCGCTCATAGGATGCCTCTTCCGTAACACCTTCGTCGTTCGGAAGTGTTGTTTTCAGGGAAAGAAAGCCGTCCTGTTCGGTGAACGTGGCGTTGGTATCGTCGAGATACCGGATTTGGATGACCGCATCAAACGCGGACACCGGTGTTTGCGTTTCAGCCATGATAGATTCCTTTCTGATCAATACTGCGGCGAGGGGACATTATGCCTCAATACCGACGTTCTTCAGTGCGTCTGCCTGCAGCTTGTAAAGATTGTAGTAAATGCCTTTCTTTGCCAGAAGCTCATTGTGTGTACCGAATTCAGGCATTTTGCCGTTCTCGATGACGATGAGCTTATCAGCAGAACGCAGCGTGGAAAGACGGTGTGCGATCATGATGGTCGTTCTGTTCTTGGTCAGGCGTTCCAGTGCTGTCTGAATCTGGCGTTCCGTCTGCGTATCCATCGCGGCGGTGGCTTCATCGAGGATCAGAATCTTCGGATTGCGCAGAATGGCACGGGCAATGGAGACGCGCTGTCTCTCACCGCCGGACAAATCGCGGTAACCGAAGCCGATCTGTGTTGCATACGCATCCGGCAGCTTCATGATGAAATCATGTGCGCCGGCGATCTTGGAGGCTTCCAGAACCTCCTCGTAGGTCGCATCGGGACGGGCATAGCGAATGTTGTCGAGGATCGTACCCATGAACAGATACGTTTCCTGTGAGACGATTGCAATATTTTTGCGGATGTCGGCAAAGGACATATCGCGGACGTTGACGCCGTCGATCAGTATTTCGCCTTTATTGACATCGTAAAGACGGATCAGCAGATTGGCCAGCGTGGATTTTCCGGCACCGGTATGACCGACAATGCCAATGACATGTCCCGCTTCAATATCAAACGAAACCCCGTCGATGACCTTGCGGTTTTTGACATAAGAGAATTCGACATCCCTGAATGTGACGCGGCCTTCCACCGTTTCCATCGGAATGGGATCGGGACGTTCCACAACTTCGGGAACGGCGTCCATAATTTCCAGCAGTCGGTTGACGGCGTTGAGACAGTCCGCACCCCAGTTGACCATGTCGACAAAGAAGTACATCGGTCCGTAGACCATATTCATATAGGTAACAAATGTCAGAAGGGTACCGTAGGTGAGATCGCCCTTGACGCACATCCAGCCGCCGACTGCCCAAACCATGATGTTGCCGATGTACAAAAGCATATCAACGGACGGGAATGCCCAGGTTTCAAACGACGACAGCGCACGGTCATCATAAGCGACACGTTCACTTTTGGCGTGGAAGCGGCTGATTTCTGCGCGTTCCTTGGAGAAAGCCTTGACAACGCGGACACCGGTGAGAACGTCGGAGAGCTGTGCATTCATCGAACGGCGGGAGGAATAGCGCTTGGCGTGCAGCTTGTCGAGCTTGGAGAAAATCAGCTTGATACCCCATACGAACAGCGGCAGGGTAATCAGCGACAGAAATGCAAGCAGCGGATTCATCACAAACATCAGAATGACAATGACGATGATGGTCATGACATTGATGACGAAACTCTGAAGACCGTCGACGAAGAACCAGTAAATTGAGGTTGCGTCGGAGTTGACCTGTGTCATCAGACCGCCGGTTTGACGTCCTGTAAAGAACGACAGGGAAAGGCGTTCGATGGAGGAGAAGATCGTCTTTTTCAGGTCATAGACGACGTTGGCGGTGATCTTTGCGGAAATGGTACCTGTAATCATCGAAAAGATGATGTTGATCAGTCTGGTACCGATGATAATCATCAGAACGAGCAGGATGTTTCCGAAGAAAGCACCGGTCTCGGAGAGAATTTCATCATAAAAGAAGCCGTTTGAGAAATAGGGGGTAATGACAGAGAGAATAGATGACAGCACCATGATGATAAAAATGGTCAGAATGCTCATCTTATACTTGAGGAAGAAGCCGCCCATACGCTTGATGATCTTGCCCTTATCCATACAGTGCGGACAGATTTTGCGGTTTGGATCGGGATAGCGGCGGCCGCACTTCGGACAGTATATTTCACGCTTGAAATCTTCCTCATCCGGGGTAACCTCGCCTTTTTCCTTGATTTGGTTGAAGTACTTGATAAAGAGGTTGGCGCTGTTTTTGGAGGAACCGGAAAGATAGGATAAAAGAACGAAAGTTCCCGGTTCTTCTTCGTTTTCCTTTTGTTTCGCTGTGATACGGGCATCGGAGATCAGCGATTCGAGCTTCAGATCAAATATGGATTTGACAGGATAGTATTGGTATCCGATTTCCTTGAAATCGCACTGCAGCTGTTCGGGATGCAGAAAACGCTGTGCCGGTGTCATATTCTTCGGAAGCAGTGTTTTGACACCGCTGACAACGATCAGATCGTCTTTTGTTGCGATAAGCCAGTTGTCACAGTACACATGCTCCGGTGAAATGTCGGTTTTGGCGCACAGCAGAATGGAATCGGAGGTGATGCCGCGGCTGTCAAGCTGAGCAATCAGCTGGTCGGGCATCCGATCGATTTGCAGCATATCCGGATGAGACTCCTTTCAATCATTGGGGAATGGTTTGTCAGGAAACAAACTTATTGATTCTGTGGGTTAAACATTTGTTTGCTGTATATGATAACATTATACCGCATCTTTCGCATCTTGTCAATAATTATAATCAATCTTTCCCTGATTTTTGAAGATTTACGAGGATAGAGGAAAATTTGCGCGAAAGTATTGCATAAAACCGGAAATCGTGGTATACTGTAAAAAAACGTATGGAGGAAAAATCACATGAAAATTGCATCATTTGTAATCAGTATCTGTTCCATGGCATGTGCCGCTGCCGCACTGACACTTGCAATTGTCAAGATCAACCGCAGATAACTACAAAAACATACCGGACTGCTGCACATTCATGCACAACAGTCCGGTTTCTTTTATCTTCTGCGGCGCAGCTCCGGTCGCTGTCTGCGTTCGGCACGGCGTCGCGCTTTTTCCCGGTAAACGGCGGTGAAAAAGACATAGAGCAATGACAGAATCACCGCAGCCACAACGCCGACAAGGAACAGTCGGCTGGAGACGAGATTGCGGATCACCGTGAGAAAATACAGAAATTCACTGCGGGAGACAGCACCCTTGGTTACAAGGTTGACCGATGCAACCAGTTCATCGTCGTATTTGACGGTCATGACACCGGCAATTTCACCTTCTTTGATCGGCGCTTCAATCTTATCATCGAACAGGATCCAGTTGAGCCGGATTGCCGTATCGATGTCGATGTCCTTCGGCAGGAACATCTCAATCGGATGCTCCGGCAGCAGGGTGACATAGTCAACCTCCGAGGACAGTGTGACCGGCATTTCACAAATCATGGTGGTGTCGTCGACAACGCTGACAAAGTTGTAATTGTTGTAAGCCCAGTCGACCAGAACTTCACAGTCGTGGTAGGAATAGACGTAATTTTCCTCTTCATTGAAGTAGGAATTCATACAGACAACAAGGTATGTACATCCCTGACGGCGGATCGATGTGACCAGACAGTAGCCGCCTTCCTTGGTATTACCGGAGGACATACCCTTTGCCAGAGAATTGTAGTACTTGGTGTAATACTGCGTGGAAACGATGTAGTTTCTGTTGTTGAGTGTCCGTTCCTTGCGTTTGTTGGTTGCTGGAATAATGTGGCTGGTTTCCGAGGACATTGCCATGTAATTGGAATTGGTATAGGCATACAGTGCAATGCGGAGCGTATCACGTGCGGTGGTACGCATGTTCGGGTCATGGATACCGGTGCAGTTCGTATACACCGTGTCTTTGCATCCGAGCTCTTGGACTTTTTGGTTCATCATATTGACAAATGCGGTAACGTTGCCGGCAATAGAATATGCAAGCACCGACATGGCGTCGTTTGCACCGGATATCAGCGTAGCATACAGCAGATTCCGCACCGTGATGACCTCTCCCTCTACCAGATTGATTGTATTGCCGAAGACGCCGGATAGTGCCTCCGCCGGAACTGTCAGCTCCCGGTCAAGGTCATCTGCATAATATTCCAGAGCAAGCATCGCACCGGTCATTTTGACGAGTGCGGTCGGATAAACACTGGTATCGATTTCGCGTCCGTAAAGAATAGAATCGGTTTCGAGGTTATAAATCAGACATGCCTGTGAGGTAAGATCCTGCGGATCTGTCACTGCTCTGACCGGGACGGAAAATCCCGAGCAAAGCAGAATCGGCAGAAGGAAAAGCAGGACGGCACGCCGAAGATGGTCTTTTATTTTCATGAACGGCTCCTTATTGAGGATTCAGATTCGGAAAAGGTATCGAGCGATGCCCGGATGTCAGACGCGATTTGCTCGCGCAGCGCATCCAGTGAAGGGAAGTGAATCTCATCGCGCAGACGCTGACGGAATGATACGGTGACCGGCTTGTCATACAGCCATCCACGGTAGCCGATGATATGCGTTTCGGCGTTGGGCACATGGTTGTCTCCGACAATGGAGGGTCGGATGCCGATGTTCGTCACCGCAGGATAAGCGACGCTGTCAACCGTAACGGTTGACGCATACGTACCGGCTGAAGGTATCTGCATGTCCGCCGTCGGATTCTGATTGATGGTCGGAACACCGATGGTGCGGCCGAGCTCCTTGCCGTGGACCACGGGAAGACAGAAGGAATACGGTCTGCCGAGGAATGCGGCGGCTGTCACGGTGTCTCCGGCGGCGAGCAGGGAACGGATGCGTGTTGCGCTGATCGGCAGACCGTTTGCTATGACCGCAGGCTGGATGTGCAGTGTACGTCCGTACGACGACAACAGTGACGAGAGAACATCCGGTGTACCGACGGCATCTCTGGCAAAACGGAAATTGAAGCCGCAGACACAGGCGGCGGCATGACATTGACCGATCAGAATGTCTCGGACGAAGGTCTCGGGGGCGAGGGTACGGACCTCGGAAAAATCATACAAAAAGGCATAACGGATCCCGTGTCCGGCGAACAGCGTGAGCTTTTCCGAAAGTCCGGTCAGCTGCTTGGCACGGCCGGGAAAGGG
This sequence comes from Oscillospiraceae bacterium, assembly GCA_015064785.1. Taxonomy (GTDB): domain Bacteria; phylum Bacillota; class Clostridia; order Oscillospirales; family CAG-272; genus RGIG3925. The sequence goes on along the minus strand of SVRM01000002.1, from coordinate 54,725 downwards.
CGGGGTCAGAAAGGTCCAGACCGCAGGCTCGCTCCCGTTTTGACGCGCTGTATCGCAGGCGGTTTTCAGCAATGCCGCATGTCCGAGATGCACACCGTCAAAACAGCCAAGGGCGGCTGAGACAGTAATTTCGCTCAGCGCATCAGTATGAAGTTGTCTGTTGTGGTTTTGTAAATCGAACACCGTCATGCGTGGTTTTCATCCGTTTCTTTTGTGATCTTTGTTCTGTATTCTATTATGATACCCGATTTTGCGTGGAAAGTCAAGTCATAAGTGTAAATTTTTCGTCCAGCTCTTTACTTTTTCCGGATTTTCATGTATAATAAGGAAACGAAAAGAAAACGGGAGGATGGGAATGCACATCACAGAAACAACCGATGTCTGGCACAGACTGAAAACAGCAGGAAAACCGATTGTTCTATACGGTATGGGTAACGGTGCGGATAAGATTCTGCGTGTGATGGATGCGCTTGGACTGGAGGCGGCGGATTTCTTTGCATCGGACGGCTTTGTCCGCGGACACAGTTTTCACGGCAAACGTGTATTGTCCTATACTGAAGCCTGCGAAAAATATCCCGATATGCTTGTTGTGATATCGTTTGCATCGTCTCTGCCGGACGTGCATGCACGGTTTGACGAAATCGATGCCCGGTTTGAAACGGTGGCACCCGATGTTCCCGTTTCGGGAGATACACTGTTTACCTATGATTGGTTCTGCGCGCACAGGGCAGAGCTGGAAGCGGTATATGCGCAGCTCGCCGACGACGAATCGCGTTTTTTGTACGAGCAGATTATCAATTACAAGCTGTCCGGAAAGCTGTGTTATCTGCGTGCGGCAGTTTCGGATGAGGATACAGTGATGCATACACTGGTACAGCCGCAGACGATTCATTCCTATCTCGATCTCGGCGCATACAACGGCGATACGGTCCGCGCGATGCTCGATGCTGCACCGGATCTGCACACGGTCTGGGCAATGGAGCCGGATGCAAGGAATTACAAAAAGCTCGCGCTGTATGCGGAACAGGAAACGCGCGCCGATGTCCGAACTTATCCGTATGCCGCGTGGGATAGGCGCGAGACGCTGACCTTCCGTGTCGAGGGAAACCGCAATTCCACGGTTGCAAAGAATGCGACGACGGGTATCTCTGTGGCGCAGGCAAAGGAAAAGCAGATTGAAGCACAGATGCCCGATGCGGTATTGGCGGGTGCTTCGGTTGACTATATCAAGTACGATGTGGAGGGGGCTGAGCGGGAAGCGCTTCTTGGATGCACGCGGACGATTGCAGATCACAAGCCGCGGCTTCTGGTGTCTCTGTACCACCGCACAGAGGATTTGTATGCACTTCCGCAGATGGTTTTGCAGCTTTGCCCGGCATACCGCCTTTATCTGCGCCGATTCCGTTATGTTCCCGCGTGGGATATCAATCTGTACTGCATTTGAAGGAAAAAATGATAACCGCCGATATGCACACCGGATACGGTTCTGTGCTGTCGGCGGTTTTCGCGTTGTTATTGTTTTCTGATGGTATAACCGACGCCGCGCACCGTTTCAATCAGCTTGATACGGTATGGCTCATCGAGCTTGGAGCGAATATAGCGGATGTAGACATCCACAATATTGGAATCTTTTTTCTGTACATCGCCCTCCGGTTTCCAGACGGCCTCGTATAGCTGCGCGCGTGTCAGAACGGTACCGCGCTGCTTCATCAGATACAGAAGCAGTTCATATTCTGTGGCAGTGAAGGTCAGCAAGTCGTTTTTGTAAAAGACCTGTCTTGCATTTTCGTTGATGCGGATATCGTCGGCGGTACAGTGCTGCTTCATGACCATCGCCGGTGCTTCACGGCGGCGGATCTGATCTTCCTCCTTGAAGCAGAGCAGTTCCTTTGCGCAGTACAGAAACTGACTCATCAGAAACGGACGCGGGAAGACATAACGGTAAATATCGCTGTCATAAAATCGCATCTTGTCTGCGGTCATTGCATCTGATGACGGGTACCCGAACAGAATCACCGGGATCTTGTTGTCCTGTGCAAGCGTGAGCATACTCTCCAGACCTTCATACCGGACATCCAGATCGAGAATCAGAAGCTGGCAGGTTTCGCGTGCAACAAGCGACTCCATCTCCTCCATGGAAATAGACTCGGTATGCGCAAAGGTACGTCCGAGTACGGACAGCTCCAGCTCCAGCATCCGGGAGAACAGCATATCGGTAGAAATCAGTCGGATCTGTGACATATCAAAAACACCTTTGCTTTCGTTTGTATGGTTTCTGAGGAAATTTGCAAATTTTTCTTATACTGATGCAAGCTTCACAGTGGTCACTGCTTCTGGTATGCTGGAAGGAGATAATAGGGCTGGATGACAACATCGGTGAAGTATGCGTGAATGATTTGATCCCATGTATATCCCTGATTGGCCATACTCATGATACCCCATTGGGAAATGCCGCCGCCATGCCCCCAGCCTTTTCCGATGAACAGGAAGTTGTTCGTGTCGGATTCCAGACGCGCTTTGGCGTCATCGGGGATGTCATAACTGTCCGGTTGCTCTGTGATAAGTTTTTCCGTACCGTCTGCCTGGAGAACCTTGAGACCTTCGGTGACATCCAGTTCTGCGACACCGTTTGCGGTGAGTACCTGCATGGTTGTTGTGGTTTCTTCATACGTTTCTGTTTTGGTTTCAGTCAGCGGCAGCGGTGCTGTGCTGTCTGCGGTGATCAGCTCCACAACGCGGTTAAGGATCGCAATGTTTCCCTTATGACCGAGAACAAAATTTGCACTGTTCAGATATCGGCCGAGCGTGGTGCGGATGATGTCAGTGCCTTTGAGCGAAATCTTCACGCCGTAAATATCGGTCAGCTCCAGTCGATAAACATACGTGGAGTTCTGCGCAAGTTCAGCGATGCGGATGTCGGCAATCGCGCCCTTGAGCTGTGAATAGCCCTTGTTGTACAGGTAATTGTACAGCTCATATCCGGAGACCTCGGACAGCCAGACGCCCCTGGAATGGGTTGTATATTCTTCCCACGGTGTGGAAACGGCGCGCATATACGGAAAGGCACTGCCGTTCCAGATCTGTTCGCTGTTGACTGTACAGCCTCCGGTAACAGCGGAATACATCGTGGAGCAGATCTTATTGTTGTAGGTGATGACCTGTCCGGCGGTGTCGCGGACGGCTTCACGGACGGCATCGTTTTCTTTTTTTGTTCCCATGTATACCTGGCAGTCTGAGCCGTTGCAGAGATCGATTCCGAGGGAGCTGTGGCGATTGAGATTGGCAAGGGTATAAGAGCGGACAACACAGGCAAAGGCTTTGAGTGCGTCCGGCTTCCAGTGATTGCCGATTTCATACGGAATGACACCGGCAGCATAATTGTCAATGTCAATCAGATTCGTCACAGATATCCCATCGCCGTACCGTCCGAACAGGAAAATACCGCGGTAGGTATTCTCAGCGGGGGTAATCAGAAAATTCTCTGCCGGTACTGCTTTCGGATCACTGGAATCGGTATCATCATCCGGACGTGCCGCAAGTCCGAGCATTCCGTCGGCTGCGCAGTATTCAAACAGAATCAGCTTGCTGTCGGGAGAAAGAACGGTTACAGCATTGTCGCGCGGATACACGGGACTCGTTTTTTCACCGGTGGCACCTTCGATCAGTGCGGCTTTGGATGCGGCACTGTTGGTGGAACCGAAGTCACCGATGCAGACGTGCAGTTCACCGTTGATGTATGCAGGGAAGGCGTAGATGAGAGAGGAATAAATTCCGGCATTTTGCAGTTTTGTGTTAACTGCATCAACGCCTGCCGCCAATGCGGTCGCGTCCGGATAAACGGTTGGAAGCAGGAGATGATAACCGCCGATGACAACGCCTTTGGAGGCGGGATAATAGATTCCGTCGTCATTGAGTGCAAGATTGGCATCCTGTGTCACCGCGGCATAGGCTGCTGCTGTTTCGTAAAGCGGCATTGCCTCATCTGTTTTCTGATCCACATGATACATGACAAAGCCATCTTCGGCACGGACAGCGAAACTTTCGGTCACGCCGGATCCAAACATCAGCCCGATGCGAAGAAGGAGCCCGGGGATGGGCTCCTGTTCGCTTACCGCTTCTTCTGTCAGGGATTCGGCGGGAGGGGTAATCTGATCTTCTGCGGTGATGTCTGCGGCATGTGCAGTCAATGCCGAAAACGGCAGAATTGACATGATAACACCAAGAATCATCAGTGCCGCAAGCGCCAGACAGAGAATCTGGGTGATCAGACGCTGTTTTTCCGCGTGTGTTCTTTTCTTGTTCATGCGGGTATCCTTTCTATGTATGATGAATTGGATCAAAAGAATCAGTCGGTGACGGTATAATTTCCGCGCACCATGACATAGGCGTCGGTCGAGGTAACAGTAATGCCGCGTCCGTCATTGCGGGGAACAAGCAGCAGATGGTTTGTGCTGATCTCAGTGTTTGCCATCAGATCTGCACCGGCGGTGAGATCGGAAATACCGTTCGCACCCGGGCAGAGTGCAGCAGCCGTACCGGAACGGAGAATGATTTCGCAGCTGCCGACAACGGACTGCCCCTTCATCACATGGAGGACGGTATATTCCATTGACGGTGCCGGTACTGTCGCTTCCGGAACGGTAGTCTGTGCGGTGTCATCGGACGGGAGCTGTGTATCTGCTGCGGGCGGTGTGGTCTGCTGTGCATCCAACGCTGCCTGCATGGCATCAAGCCTCTCTGATACAGATTCGATCATGGTGTCAATTTTGGAATAGACACGTTCCTCCAGTGCATGGATGGCACGGAGGACATAGCTTTCGGAAACAGGCAGGTCGGAGCCTGCATAAGCTGTTTCTTCAGCAAAAACGGCGAAGACAAATACGGAGAGGGTCAGGAATACGGCGAGCATGGCTATCAGCAAAGTCTTTCTTTTATTCATAGCTGCTTGTTTCCTTTCGTTTGGATTCGATCCGCACAGGGCTCAGTCGAGCGGCAGATCGGTATAAGGGATTTTGAAGGTTTCGGGAAGTGCGGCGCCTGCTGCCGGAATCTTGGTTTTCCGCAGCTTTGGCGATGTATCAAACAGGTGTGCAAAATCAATGGAGGAGAATTCGATGAACTGTCCGTTCTTCAGCGTGATCAGCTGAACACCGGCAGATGTACGGGTTGACTTCAGCGGAATCAGCGCACTCGAGAGGATCATGCCGCGTCCGGCGTCGGATACCAGCAGAACATCGCGTTCTTCACCCTCCGGGATATAGAAGATGCCGACACATGCGGACACATCGGAATAAGCACCGGTCAGCTTGCGGCGGTTGGATTTCGTCGCATACACATCGGCGGGGATGCGAACGCCCTTGCCGTTGGCAAAAATCAGGACAAAGGTACCGTGGTCGGTCTCCGGATCTGCCTGGCTCTTCATCGCAATACAGCGCTCACCGGCGTCAAAGCCGAGCTTTGCCGGAATGAAGTCACCGAGAACCGATGCTTTGGATGGCTCAAAGTCGGAAACCTTGGCTTTGTAAACCTGCGATTTGTCGGAGAAGAACAAAAGCTCGTGAATATTTTCTGCGTCTTCTTCAAACCGCAGCATATCACCGTCCTTGAATTTCTGCTCATCGTTGCCGCGCAGAGAAGCCATCGTGATTTTCTTGAAATAGCCGTCATGGGACAGGACCAGCTTGACAGGGAAGTTTTCAACATGCTCGTCCTCATCGTATTCAACAACGTCTTCTGTGTAAATGAGCTGTGTCATACGCGGCTTGCCGTACTTGTCACGAACCTCAGCAAGCTGCTTTGCAATCAGCTTTTTGAGCTTCTTTTCGCTGGAGATGGTCGCCTCCAGTTCTGCAATTTCTTTTTGCAGGGATTCGATTTCGGAAATACGGTTGATGATATACTCGCGGTTGAGGTTGCGGAGCTTGATTTCAGCAATGTATTCTGCCTGCAATTCGTCAATGGAAAAGCCCTTCATCAGGTTGGGAATGACATCGGCATCGTTTTCGGTACCGCGGACAATGGCGATTGCACGATCGATGTCCAGAAGAATTTTTCCAAGTCCGAGTAAAAGATGCAGCTTATCACGCTTCTTGCCGAGATCATAGGTCAGCTCACGCCGGACGCATCCCAGACGGAAGGTGATCCACTCGCCAAGAATCTCGATCACACCGAGCTGTTTCGGAGCGGCGCCGATGAGGACATTGAAATTGCACGCGAATTCATCTTCCAGCGGTGTCAGCTTGTACAGCTTCTGCATCAGAAGATCGGGATTGGTACCGCGGCGCAGATCGAGTGTCAGCTTGAAGCCGTCCTTGTCAATTTCATCACGGAAATCCGTGATTTCCTTCAACTTTCCTTCCTTGACGAGATCGCCGATACGCTTGACGATTGCCTCAATGGAGGTAGAATACGGAATCTGAAGAATATCAATGCAGTTTTCTTTTTTGTCAAACGCATATCGCGCACGCATCGAAAAGGAGCCGCGGCCGGTGCGATAAATCTCCTTCAGCTCAGCGCGGTTGTAGATGATAGATGCACCGGTGGAAAAATCTGGCGCCTTGACGATATCCATGAAATCGTTCAGCGGCAGCTTTGGATCGTTCAGCAGAGCAATGGTACCGTCGCAGATTTCCGCCAGGTTGAAGGAGCAGATATTGGATGCCATACCGACGGCAATACCGACGTTTGGCGTGACCAGAACATTCGGGAAGGTGGTCGGGAACAGCGTCGGTTCCGTTTTGGTATTGTCATAGTTGGGAATCATGTCCACCGCATCACGGTCGATGCCGCGGAACAGTTCCTGACAGATGGGGTCGAGCCGTACCTCGGTATATCGCGGTGCGGCATATGCCATATCACGGCTGTAGTGCTTGCCAAATGATCCTTTGGAATCTACAAAGGGATGAAGCAGCGCTTCATGGTCGCGGGTCAGACGCACCATAGTTTCATAAATGGAAGCGTCACCGTGCGGATGGTACTGCATTGTCGCACCTGCGACGTTGGCGGACTTGGTTCTTGCGCCGGAGAGCAGACCCATCTTATACATTGTGAAAAGCAGCTTGCGGTGAGAAGGTTTGAAACCGTCGATTTCGGGAATCGCACGCGAAATGATGACCGTCATGACATACGGCATGTAGTTTTTTTCGATGGTCTCTGTAATGGGCTGCGGAGTAATGACTGCCGGCTTGATTGCGGCAAGTGCGTTTTTCTCCGCAGCTTTGGATTTCTTGGCCATGTTATGTAATATCCTTTGTGTTGGGTTTCGTTATACGTCGGCGTCGCGGATGTATTCGGAGCCGTGCAGCGCGATAAATTCCTTGCGCGCCGGGAGATCGTCGCCGAGAAGTGTTTCAAAGATGAACATTGTTGCCGCTTCATCCGCAGAATCGACACGGACGAGATGGCGTGTTTCGGGATTCATTGTGGTCTGCCACATCATCTCCGGCGTATTTTCACCAAGACCCTTGGAACGCTGGAGTGTGTATTTGGTGTTTCCGAGCTTTTCGAGGATTTCCGCTTTATCGATTTCGTCGTATGCGTAATAGGTATCGTCCTTGACCGTGATTTCGTAAAGCGGGGTTTCTGCAATGTAAACCTTGCCCATCTTGATGAGAGACGGGAGCAGGCGGTAGAACATTGTGAGAATCAGCGTGCGGATCTGGAAGCCGTCTTCGTCGGCATCGGTACAGATGATGATCTTCGACCATTTCAGTGCGTCGGGATCAAAGGGAACCATATCGGTCTTGACCTTCGTCTTGATTTCCACGCCGCATCCGATGACACGGAGCAGATCGCAGATGATTTCACTTTTGAAGATTTTGTCGTAGGAGCTCTTCAGACAGTTCAGCGTTTTGCCGCGAACGGCGATGATTGCCTGAAATTCCGCTGTACGGCCGAGCTTGGTGGAGGTCAGAGCGGAATCACCTTCTACAATATACAGCTCACGCTTCTCCGGATCCTTGGAGCGGCATCCGACAAACTTCTCGATGCGGTTGGTCATGTCCATCGTACCGCCGAGCTTCTTTTTCAGATTCAGACGTGTCGACTCGGCACTTTCGCGGGAACGCTTGTTGACAAGCACCTGACCGGCAATTTTATCGGCATCAATCGGATTTTCGGTGAAGTAGATTTCCAGCTGACGTTTGAGAAAATCGGTCAGTGCCTCGGCAATAAAAGTGTTGTTGATTGCCTTTTTGGTCTGATTGGCATACGATGTCTGTGTGGAGACGGAGTTGATGACGCAGAGCAGGGAATCCTCGACATCGGTAAATGTGATCTTTGCTTCGTTTTTATTATATTTGCCGGCTGTCTTTAAGTATTTGTCGATGGCAAAGGTGAACGCGGAGCGGACGGCCTTGTCGGGCGAACCGCCGTGCTCGAGGAACGAGCCGTTGTGGTAGTATTCCAACCCGTTTGCCGTATTGGTAAAGCAGAAGGAAACTTCAGCCTTTAGCTTGTAATCCGGCTTGTCCGCACGGTCGCGTCCCATGGTTTCAAGATTCCAGAGCTGCGGCGGCGTGATGGCGCTTTCTGCGGACAGCTCGGAGACATACTGCATGATGCCGTTCTCATAATAATATTCCGACTGCTCAAAATCGCCGGTTTCGTTTTCCCAGCGGAAGATAAACTTCGTGCCGGGATTAACGATGGATTGCTTTTTGAGAACGTTTTCAAGATGCTCGCGCGGGACTGCGATATCGGTAAAGACATCCAGGTCGGGCTTCCAGCGGGTGATCGTACCGGTCCGACCGTTTTCCTTTTTGGACGGCTCTCGGACAGAAAGCTCAGATGCGGGTTCGCCCTTGGAAAATTCTATATGGTAGACACGGCTGTTGTTGTAGGAGGTGACATGCATGTATTCGGAGGAATACTGCGTTGCGCAGGCACCGAGCCCGTTCAAGCCGAGGGAATACTCGTAGGCTGCACCGTCGGCGTTGTTGTCATATTTGCCGCCCGCGTACAGTTCACAATAGACCAGCTCCCAGTTGTAGCGTCCTTCTGCTTCGTTATAGTCCAGCGGTACACCGCGGCCGAAGTCTTCGACCTCAAAGGAATGGTCGGTGTATGCGGTGACAATGATTTCGTGACCGAAGCCTTCGCGTGCTTCGTCAACGGAGTTTGATAAAATTTCAAAAAAGGAGTGCTCGCAGCCTTCCAGTCCGTCTGAGCCGAAAATGACAGCGGGACGTTTTCTGACACGGTCCGCGCCCTTGAGGGAAGAAATGCTCTGGTTGCCGTACTGAGGTGCTGAGGTTTTCTTAGGCATGAATATCGGTTTCCTTTCGGGATAGTTATCATTATTATACCAAATTTTTTCCGACTTGAAAAGAGGGTAAAGGGTGAAATCACGAAAATTTTTTGTAAACGTTTTGGAAAATTCAAAAACGGAGACGAAATTTCAAAAAAATATCATGAAAATTTCAGAAAAAATCGAAAAACCACTTGATTATTTGTGTTTTATTTGTTATAATATAGATAGGTTATTGTACACCGAAAAAACGATGCGCCATGCAAACGCCGTCTGTTTGCTTCATCGGCTTTATGGAGCGGTGTGCACCAATGAATTTTCTGATAAATTTATGATAGGAGAATGGAAATATGATCTCTCGAAACATTACCATAAAGAACAGCGTAGGACTGCACGCAAGACCCGCTACCTTCTTCATTCAGAAGGCGAACTCCTATAAGAGTTCTATCTGGGTTGAAAAGGAAGACAGACGTGTCAATGCGAAGTCGCTTCTCGGCGTCCTCTCCCTCGGCATCACCAAGGATATGACCATCACCCTGATCGCAGACGGTGCAGACGAAGTCGAAGCACTGAACGGCATTGAAGATCTGGTCGTCAACGGTTTCAATGACTGATAGGGTAATCTGCGGGTTCTGTGTGAATCCACGGATTCTGTAATTTTCATACATCGGAGAGCGGGTTATTCGCGGATCTGCCGGTCATCGGTTGTCCCGCGGTCCGCTCTTTTCGTTTTTAGTGGGAGGTGATCGGAAATGGAACTTGAACCGGTTATATCGGCGGTGGCGCTGACGCAGGACGAAAAACGGCTTGCCAGACTGCGTGAGAAGGCAAATCAGCTGCCGTTTTCGCCGGGCGTGTACATCATGCATGACCGCGGCGGCAGAGTGATTTATGTCGGAAAGTCCAAGGTTCTGAAAAATCGCGTGTCACAGTATTTTCACGAACGTGCCGATCACGCACCGAAGACTGCACGGATGGTTTCGCTGGTCGAGGATTTTGAATATATCCTCTGTGACTCCGAGATGGAAGCACTGACACTGGAAAACAGTCTGATTAAGCTGCATACGCCGAAGTATAATATCCGCCTCAAGGACGATAAAAATTATCCGTACATCCGCGTGACGATGAACGAGCCGTATCCGACAGTTTCTATGGTGCGAAAGCGCACTGCGGACGGCGCAAAATATTTCGGACCGTATTCCAGCGCACAGGCTGTTGCCAAAATTCTTGTGACCATTCGAAAATCGTTCGGGATTGCTGCATGTAAAAAATCGTTTCCGCGCGATATTGGGAAAACGCGGCCGTGCATCTATGCACAGATCGGTCAATGTGTGGCACCATGTACCGGAAAGGTTACGTCCGAGCAGTACAAAGAAATCTTCCGTGATATCACAGCGATGCTGCGTGGCTCGTTTGAGGATGTCCGCCGTTCCTTGCAGGAAAAAATGGAGAATGCCGCGGAGAATCTGGAATTTGAAGCGGCGGCAATCTACCGTGACCGCATTGAGAGCCTGTCCAAACTGTGGCAGAAGCAGAAGGTTGTCGCATCCCCCGACGCGGAGCAGGATATCATCGGCATCTATCGCGGGGATACCTGTGCCTGTATTGCGGTCTTCTATGTCCGCGGCGGTTGTCTGATCGACTCTGAGCATTTCTGCTTTGGCGCAGATCAGATCATGGAAAACGAAAATCTCTCCGCATTTCTGTCGGAATTCTATACGATGCGTGAGTTTATCCCGCGCGAGGTACTGCTTGGATTTGATCCGGGCGAAGAAGAAGTGCAGATGCTGGCATCGTTTCTCACCGGGAAAGCCGGGCGGAAGATCACGGTGCGGATTCCTGAGCGCGGCGACGGACGAAAGCTCTGCGAGATGGCATCGGACAACGCCGAGCAAAACGCAAAGCAATATCGGCATGAATCGGAACGTGATGCAAAGACGCTTTACAAGCTCGCGTCGATGCTGGGACTGGAGGTCATCCCCGAACGCATTGAAGCATACGATATCTCCAACCTCGGCTCCGAGCACATCACTGCCGGCATGATTGTCTGTGAAAACGGCAAATTCATCAAAAAGGATTACCGCACATTCACCATCCGCGAAACCACCGGCGCACCCGATGACTATGCATCGATGAAAGAAACACTGCGCCGGCGGCTTGACCACATTCTGAATCCGACAGGCTCGGGCTTTGGCGAAACACCGCCCGATCTGATTCTCCTTGACGGCGGTAAGGGACATGTCTCGACAGTGCAGGAGCTGATGGACGAGCTGGGTCTGGACATTCCGGTTCTCGGCATGGTCAAGGACGAGTTCCACAAGACGCGTGCACTGACCGACGGTCACAACGAAATCAACATCGCGCGGGAGCAGTCGGTGTTTGTATATATCTATAAAATTCAGGAAGAAGTGCACCGCTATACCGTTTCCCGCATGATGGGCGCCAAAAACAAAACGGTGAAAACATCATCACTGGAAGCCATTGACGGTATCGGTGCGGCAAAAGCAAAAGCATTGCTTGCGCATTTTAAGTCGCTCTCAGCGGTAAAAAATGCAGCACAGGAAGAACTCTGCGCCGTTCCAGGTATTTCACCGGCGCTTGCGGAGAAGATTGCCGCGCACTTCAATCAAAAAGACGGGGAATGATCCCCGGACTGGAAAGGAATCCCATGAGAATCATCACAGGTGAAGCACGCAATGTCACACTGGAAACGCTGGAAGGTGAAGCTACCAGACCGACGGCAGAGCGTGTCAAGGAGGCGGTGTTCAGTGCACTGCAATTTGAAATGGAGAATTCGCACTTTCTCGATCTGTTTTCCGGATCGGGACAGATGGGGTTGGAAGCGGTTTCCCGCGGTGCGGCACGGGCTGTTATGGTCGACGCATCACCGGATGCGATTGCCGTTATCAAGGCGAACGCAAAGAAAACCAAGCTGTTTGACCGCTGCCGGATTGTCAATTACAAATATCAGGACTATCTCAAAGGGTTTGTCAAAAACGGCGACCGCCCTTTTGATTTCATTTATATCGATCCGCCGTTTACCGAACGCATTCACGGTGAGGTCATGAAGCGGCTGGCGCTGTCCGGTGCCGCAGATGAGCGGACAAAAATCATGGTAGAATCGGAATCTCCCGATATTTTTGACGGAGATACCGTAGTTCTTGAAAAGTATGACATCACAAAAACGGCAAAGTACGGTAGAATCTATATTACCTATCTTCGTATGAAGCCGACGGAGGACAGTGAGATATGAGCAAAATCATCCGTACCGCTGTCATTCCCGGCAGCTTTGATCCGATCACAACGGGACATCTTGACATCATTGAACGCGCGGCTGCCATGTTCGACTTTGTCTATGTTACTGCGTTTTCCAATGCTGACAAAAAGGGAAGTATGTTTTCGTCCGACGAAAAGCTGCACATGCTGCGGCTGGCAACGGCGCACCTTGACAATGTGGTCTGTTCCATCGAATCCGGATTGACTGCCGTATTTGCAAGAGAGCGTGATGCAGTGATTGTCAAGGGCATCCGCAACGGGACCGATCTTGACTATGAGATGACCATGTACGGTATCAACCGTGCGGTCGAGGGTGTAGATACGATCTTTATCCCGGCAAAGCAGGAATATATGCACATCAGCTCAACCTTCGTGCGCGAAATGCTGCGCTACGAACATGATTTCACAGGACTTGTTCCCCCGGCGGTGCACAAATACCTCTGCGAGGAATGGATGAAATAACAACTTTTTTGATGAAAGGAAACATAGGCTATGGCACAACTCAGAATGGTCTGGAAAGACAAAGATCCCGCACCCGTCAAACTGAAAGAAGGATGCTATGTCATTGACCGCACGACAGACAAATTCACAAAGGAACAGCTGGCGGACGGCTGGATTGACGCCTGCATCGAGCTGACCGGCGGAACACCCTGGACACGCGAACATTTCTATGAAGCCATGTGGGATGATCCCGCAATCCCCGAAGACGGCATTTTCTTTGCGGTTACACCCGAAGGACGCATCTTCTCGACTGCAACTGTACAGGTTCAGCCGAATCACATTGGCAATCTGCATATGGTCGGTTCCTCGTCTGACGTCAGAGGACTGGGCGGCGGACGTGCGGTCTGTACGGCAGTTGTTGAATATTTCAAGAAGCATGAAATCAAGCTCGCGTATCTGAACACCGACGATTTCCGCAAGCCTGCGATCAAGATTTATCTGGGGCTTGGCTACCGTCCGTATCTGTATGACGACGATATGGCAGAACGCTGGCACGCGCTGATGGATTACTATGGCATCGATGAACTGGAAGCGTATGACAAAGATCTCAACGATCTGACGATGTATTCCAAAACCTTTACCGACAGATAATCTCCATGCGAGCACTGGTTCAGATTCTTGCGATTCCGTAAAAATTTGTCGACGGCAGTTCTCTGTACTGTGTTCTGCACCGATCTGATCACGACCAATGGCAGTTCATTGCCGGCGGCGGTGAGGACGATGAAACACCGATGCAGGCAGCAAAACGCGAGATATATGAGGAGGGCGGCGTGACTGTCACGGAAATTCTGCCGCTGGACTCCATATGCTCGATTCCCGTCGAAATCTTCCCGAAGCGTCGTGAATACGGATGGCGCGATGATCTTTATGTTGTGCCGGAATATGCATTTGCTTTTCCGTGTGATGAGCTTGTCCTCTCGCACGAACATACCGAATGTGTCTGGCTGCCGTATGCGCAGGCAGGGGAAGTGTTTCATTGGGATTCCAATAAAACAGCACTTTATGAATTACATTCGCGATTAACCCCATTTTGATGTAGGGGCGATTCACGAATCGCCCGAAACGCTGCATATCGACGCTTTCTGTGGCTGAAAATGAACATGATTGATCATGGTATTATATAACCATATGCATCATCTTTGCTTTATCTTGCGGGCGATTCGTGAATCGCCCCTACAGATGTATTGATATAACGAAAATTCAACCCCGTCACCAATTATGATGACGGGGTTCATTTTTGTTTTTTTACAGAATTTCAAATCCGAAGAAATCCTTGGTGTTGTTGAACGAAATGTCACAGACCATCTGTGCCAGCGTATCAATGTCGAGCGGATACTCACCGAGCTCGACCCACTCGCCGATGACATCGCAGAGGATGCGGCGGAAGTATTCGTGGCGCGGATAGGAGACAAACGAACGGGAGTCGGTCAGCATACCGACGAAGTTGCCAAGCACCGACATATTCGCAAGAGAACGGATCTGCGCACGCATACCGGACTTGTTGTCGTTGAACCACCATGCGGAACCGTGCTGCACACGCGGCATACCGCCGGCATTTTCCTGGAACGCACCGATCAGCGCGTCAATACCTGCGTTGTCAGCGGGATTGATGGAATAGAGAATGGTGCGGGGAAGGATGTTATTGCGGCGAAGCTCACCCATGAGCTTTGCAAGCTCGGTAATGGTCGTGCCGCCGCCGATGATATCAAAGCCGGTATCGGGACCGAGCTTTTCGAACATCACGGGGTTGACGTTGCGGAGCACACCGAAGTGCAGCTGCATGACCCAGCCGCGGCGGGTGTATTCCTCACCGAAGAAGTACATCATCTCGGTCTTGAAGATCTTCATTTCTTCCACACTTGCACGCTGACCGGCAATGGCTGCTTTGAAGATTTCGTTTGCCTGGCCGGTGTACTGCTCGGGCGCATACGGGACAAATTCATCGAAGCCGTGGTCTGCGGTCTTGCATCCGAGTGCATCGAAGTAGTCAAGACGTGCAACATATGCCGCCTTGAGGGATGCGATATCGGTAATCGGCATTTCAGCTGCTGCCGACAGGGAAGCGATGTATTCGGCGTATCCGGCACGCTCGACATTCAGACCCTTGTCGGGACGGAATGCGGGAAGCACCTGCACGTCGTAGGAATCGTCGTCAGCCAGCTGCTTGTGATAACGCAGATCATCAATCGGATCATCGGTCGTACAGAGCAGCTTGACGCCGGAATCGCGGATGATGTTTCTCGCGGACATATTGGGCTGCGCCAGAATTTCGTTGCAAAGCTCCCATACGGAGTCGCAGGTATCTTCGTTGAGGATGCCCTCATAGCCGAAGTAGCGCTGTAATTCCAGATGTGTCCAGTGATAGAGCGGATTGCCGATCAGCTTCGGCATGGTGGAAGCCCACGCCTTGAACTTTTCGTAGTCGGATGCGTCACCCGTGATGTACTTTTCATCAACGCCGTTGGAGCGCATTGCACGCCACTTATAGTGGTCACCGCCGAGCCAGAGCTGGGTGATCGTATCATAGCGCTTGTCCTCTGCGATTTCCTTGGGCGGAACATGGCAGTGGTAGTCGATGATCGGCATCTTGGATGCGTAGTGGTGGTAAAGAATCTTCGCTGTCTCTGTTTTGAGCAGGAAGTCTTCATTCATAAAATCTTTCATCTTTATGATTCCTTTTCTTTTGGTAATCTGTTTATACACGGGTAAGGGTCACAAGTACAGTCGAGTAGAGCGGCAGACGCAGGATGTGTGCACCGCCTGCGCCAAAGAAGGTTTCCTCGGAAACAATCTGTGCATCGTGATCGGCATCTGTCAGCATATAGGTCACACGCACGCCGTCGTCTGATGAAAAGCCGGTCCAGCAGATTTTGACATCGCGCTCCTCGTTCTCGCAGCCGGTGCCGTCGATGCTGTCGTGGTCGGTGTAAGTACTGACAAGGATTGCGGCTGTCTTGCCGTCGTCAGATATGGCAGCGCCGCAATAAACGGCAGGATCATCGCTGCTGCTGTTTACTTCATTTCCAAGCAGATAGAGACGAGAGAATCCGTGCAGTCCCCAGTAAGGTTTGAGCGGTGTCTGTGACAGGTAGTCAAACAGACCGTTCCAGCCGGTGTTGATGCGCGCGTCATAGTACATCAGATGGTCAAGCGGTGACTTTTGGCACGCAAGCATGGTCGATGCGACGAACGCTGATCCTTTGAGGGACGGGATGACCTTGTACGAATACAGCATCACATCTGCCGGCTGCCAGGCACGGACGTAGTTCCATTCATTGAGGATGGTTTCTGCTTCTGTGTAGCCGTACTGGTCCAGATAAGCACGTGCAGTGACAGCCTGTGCGGCGACGGTACCGGGATCCTTTGCATAGCAATGGAAGGAGAAGAAGTCCATCGGTGTCGGATCGTTCGGATCACGTGTCAGATAGTTGAAAAATGGCTCAACGAAGCCGCGGTTGCCGACACCGGTGACGGCAGGTCCGCCGATTTTCAGATCGGGGAAACAGGCTTTCAGATGTCTTGCGGCAATGTCAAAGAGAACGAAAAAGTCTTCGTTTGCGCCGTCCCAGCACTGTGGATGGAGATCGGGTTCGTTCCAGATTTCCCAATATTCAATACCTGCGTATGTGCCGTCAGCCCAGCCCTCATTCATATGGCGGATGATGTGCTCACAGATGCGCGCCCACTTGTGCGGATCCTTCGGCGGAAGAGCACCGTATCGTTTGGATTCATGCTCAATTTTGTTGCCGAGACGGTAGAAGACCTTCGTACCGGTTTTCATGATATTTGCATTGTATTCGTCCGTCAGATGGAAATCATAGGACGCGGGATCGTTTTCGTCCGCATCGAAGTTCGGAAAAATCGCAATGATGTCTACCGTATGCGGCGCGCCGTAGGAAGGTGCGAAATTGGCATCGTGATTGCGCGCAAAGGGAATTGCGGCATCGGTAAAATACTTGGCATTGGAGTTGCCGCGAAGGGAAGCAGGACCGTTGTTGACGGAATGCATCGGCTTGATGCGGCCCGTAATTTCGGAAAAATCAGCGGTGATAACAGCTTGTATCATAACTTACCTCTTGTATATGCGCAGGGACTGCCAACGCGAAAACATCGTGACAGTCCCCGGGCTATTCGATTATTCGAGGGACTTCAGATAGTCGTAGCAAATCTTTGCTTCTTCGATGCCGGAAGGTGTGCAGGTTTCGGATTCAACAACCATCAGCATACCGTATTCCTTTGCCTTTGCGTAAACATCAGCAACGGGAGCGGTACCAAGGCCCAGAGGCTTGCCGTGACCGTCGATGTCGCCGTCCTTGATGTGGATCATCTTGATGCGGTCCTTCAGACGGTCCATAACAGCGAGCGGATTGGTCTTGCCGACATACAGCCAGTAGGTATCGGTTTCGAGATCGATATCCGTCTTACATTCGAGGACAGAGTAGATCATCTGACCGTCTTCATGCAGATGGAATTCATGTGCATGGTTGTGGTACTGAAGGGTCATACCTTCAGCCGCCAGCTTGGGTGCATATTCGTTGCAGAAATCAACGAATTCCTGGAGCTTTTCAGGGGTGGACAGGTCAGCACCGGGAATGATGTAGTTCTTGTTGCCGATGATCTTGTGATACTTGACCGTGCCTTCAAAATCGTCGCGCAGTTCGGTCCAGGAGGAGTGTGTGGAGGAACAGATCAGTCCGTACTTGTCGAGCCAGCCTTTGACGGTTTCCGCATCGTTTCCGAAGAAACCAGCAAATTCAACGTACTTGTAACCGATTTCCGCAACAGCCTTCAGAGCCGCTTCGAGGTCCTGGGAAGCGAGGTCGCGGACAGAATATAACTGAATACCGTAATCCATGATAAAAATTCCTTTCAATACAGTGTGATGAAAACAGCCCGGCAGCAAGGTGTGCCGGGCTGCGTGGATTGCTATGCGATTTCAGAATCGAGTGTCGGAATCTGAACGATCAGATTTCGGGGATTTCGATTTCGATTTCGTGACCGAGAGCAGAGGAGGTAGCAATACCGGAGAGGATTGCCTGGTTGTAGATGATCTCGGATGCCTGAACAGGCGCGGGTGTACCGTTCTTGGAAGCGTCGAGGAACGTTCTGATCTTCATGTCGAACAGACCGTAGGGGGTGTTCTGGACAGGAATGATGGTTTCGGTCTGGATGCCGGCAACTTCCTTGTAAAGAACGAGGGGACCGCCGATGGAGCCGTTCCAGCAGTCGGTAGAAGGAATACGGAGACCGCCCTTGGTACCGAGAATGATGGAGTCACCGGGAGTGTCGATATTCATCGCCCATGCGATACGGAAGTCGAGGATGATACCGCCTTCCATACGGACAAAGCCGCAGCCGAAGTCATCAGTGGTGAACTTTTCGGCGTATTCGGGATGATTCGGATAGTATGCCGGATCGTTACCGAAGTAGATGCCCTTGTGACCGGTAACGGTAAGGGGCTTGGGATAACCGACAGCGTTGAGGACGCAGTCAAGTGCGTAGCAGCCGATATCGCCGAGTGCACCGAGACCAGCGGTCTTGTCTTCGATGAAGGTGGTACCGAACGGAGTCGGGATACCGCGGCGGCGTCCGCCACCGGTCTGGATGTAGTAAACATCACCGAGCTCGCCGGATTCAACGATCTTCTTGATCATCTTCATGTTGTTGTCAAATCTGGGCTGGAAACCGATGGAAAGAACCTTACCGGAAGCCTTTTCAGCCTTCAGAATTTCAACTGCTTCTTCGAGGGTGACACACATCGGCTTTTCAAGCAGAACGTTGATGCCTGCGTTGAGAGAGTCGATGGCACACGGAGCGTGCTGACGGTTGTAGGTACAAACGGAAACACAGTCGAGGTTCAGGGACTTGTCTGCGAGCATTTCCTTGTGGGAAGCGTAATCGGTCTTGACGCCTTCGACGCCGTGCTTCTTGAAGAATGCTTCAGCCTTGCCGGGAATGAGGTCACAGCCGGCGACGATTTCGACGTCGGGCTGCTTTAAGTAGCTTGCGATGTGAGCATCAGCGATCCAGCCGCAGCCGATGATCGCAACGCGCATCTTTCTGTCGGTATCCACGACTGCTTCGTCATGGTTTTCCTTGTAAGCATCCAGAATGTTTGCCATGATGGTAAATCTCCTTCAAAATAGATTTGTTTGGGTTTTGCGCCGTGTGTGTACACCGACGTACAAAATCCCTTTGACACCATTATAACACACCTTTCCGGAAAAAGGAATAGCTTTTTGAAAAAAAGTCTGAAAAATTTTTGTGCGATCTGAACACAAAAACCATGAGATACCGTAACACGACACAATGCACAAATAGCAGTAATTGTATTTGTGAACATTGCTGATATGTATTTTTTCATGAAGCACTGACACCACATTGCAGAATAAACAGACGGAAAACGGACATACTGAAACGGCGGGAATCGGAGGTGAATGGGACTTGACGGTGATTCTGGTAAGACTGGTCTTCATATATATTCTGCTGACGCTGACGGTTCGGTTTATGGGCAAGCGCCAGATCGGAGAATTGCAGATGTCGGAGCTGGTTGTTGCCTTTATGCTCTCGGAGCTTGCAGCAATGCCGATTACCGATACAGGTATTCCGCTGCTGTATTCGATTCTGCCGATGGTCCTTTTGGCGGTTTTGGAAATTCTGACATCGTTTGCGTTTCTGCATCTGCCGACACTCTCACGTCTGATCACCGGCGTACCGCAAGTGGTCATCTGTCGAGGAAAGATCAACCGCGATGTCCTGCGCAGCTGTCGGATGACGCTTTCTGAGCTGATGGGTGAGCTTCGGCTGAACAACTGTACCGACCCGTCGGACGTTGCTTATGCGATTTTGGAAGAAAACGGACGTCTTTCGGTCATTCTGCGTGATAAGGAGCTTCCACCGCGGGCTGGGGATCTGTCGATGCAGGTCAAGGAGCGCGGAATCTGCCATACATTGATTGCTGACGGTGTGATAAGCGAGGCGGGAATGCGCATGTCCGGTGTTACCTTTGCCCAAATATGCAGTTATTTGAAAAAACACGGAAACGCGGCAGCATCAGAGGTGTTTTTACTGACGGTCAATGATGCGCATGAATGGAATCTGATTCTGAAAACGGAGTGTGGCAGCGGGAAATGAAAAGTGTGATTGCAGCCGCAGTGCTTCTGATATTGACGGTTGTTTTTTGTCTGTCTGCGGCTGCGCGGACTGTCTCAGAAATCGACCGATTGTATGCGATGACGGAACAGATGCCGGTGATTGCAGAAGTTTGTCTTACAGATACAGAGCGTGTGCGCGCGTGTGCGGATCGGATTGCAGCGGATTGGTCACGGTCGGTTTCGTATTTTTCGTATGTATGCGGATACAATGTGCTGAACCGCGCGGATGAAGCCGTGTGGAATCTGTATGCGGCGGTGGGTGCCGGAGATTACGCATCTGCAATTCAGGCACGGTATCAACTGCTCGATGCGCTGCGCAGGATGCGGGAGCTGGAACGGATTTCGCTGTCTTCCGTGTTCTGAGGATAAAAATAAAAAATGTTCACAATTTGTTTCTTGCATTTTTTCATGATTCCCGCTATAATATGAAATTGAAACTCAGTTTCAAATTCGAAAAGCTTTGAGAATCAGGAGCACCATGAAAACCGTTTTCCGCTTCATCACGCTTGTTTTTGTTCTTATGTCACTTGCCGGCTGTGCGGCATCTGCACAGGTACCGGCAGCGTCTGATGACACATTATATATTGTAACCACAATTTTTCCGCCGTATGATTTTGCGCGGCAGATCACAGAGAACGCCGACCATGTTACCGTGGCACAGCTGCTGCGGCCGGGTACAGAAAGTCATACCTTCGATCCAACCCCGGCGGATATTCTTGCGGTGCAGAACTGCGATCTGTTTATCTACACCGGCGGTGAATCCGATGCCTGGGTGCAGACGCTGCTGGATGCTGCACCCGGTGCAGAGGAAAAGTCCATCCGCATGACAGCGCTGGTGGACACTGTTGCCGAAGATCATATCGAAGGCGCAACGCACCGGCACGAACATGACCACGGGCATGAGGAAGATGATGCGGATCATGCCGATCAGATACCGGATTCCGACCATGTGGAATACGATGAGCATGTATGGACAGACCCGCACAATGCAGTTCGGATCACGCAGGCGCTGTGTGATGCCATCTGCGGACTCGATCCTGACAATGCGGCGCTGTATCAGACGAATACGGATGCTTATCTGGCAGAACTCCAGAAACTGGACGAGATTCTGCATGAAATAACCGAACATGCCGCGCATCGTACCTTGGTATTCGGAGACAGATTCCCGATGCGCTATCTGTGCGATGCGTACGGGCTCGGATACCGTGCGGCATTTCCCGGCTGCGCGGCAGAGTCGGAACCGAGTGCGGCTACCATGATTTTTCTGATTGAAAAGGTCAGGGAAGAGAAAATACCCGCAATTCTCACCATAGAGATGAGCAATCAGAAGATTGCACAGGCAATGGCGGATGAAACAGGTGTGCCGATTCTCGGAATGCATTCCTGTCATAACCGTACTGCCGATGAAGCGGCGGCAGACAAAACCTATCTTGATCTGATGTATGAAAACGCCGAGGTGCTGAAGCTTGCCCTCGGAAGTTATGAACAATGAGGTACATATGAACCTGTTGGAAGTAAAGAATCTCACCGTCCGGTATGAGCGGCAGACGGCGGTGGAGAACGTTTCATTTTCCCTTGCGGAAGGCGGATATGCCGCAATCGTTGGAGAAAACGGCTCCGGAAAATCAACGCTTGTCAAAACACTGGTCGGACTGATTCCGGCCTCAGACGGCACCGTTGCACTGAACGGCATCACGCGCGGTGAAATCGGATATCTGCCGCAGTCAACGGTTGTCCAGAAGGATTTTCCTGCTTCGGTAACAGAGGTTGTTCTGACCGGATGTCTGTCCGGCGGTGGTTTCCATCCGTTTTATACCAAAGCACAGAAAACATTGGCAAAAGAAATGATGGCACTGCTCGGTGTGACACCGTTTGCAAAAAAATCGTTCCGCGAGCTGTCCGGCGGTCAGCAGCAGCGTGTTTTGCTTGCCCGTGCCTTGTGTGCAACAAAAAAACTGCTGATTTTAGATGAACCGGCATCGGTGCTTGACCCTGTTGTCACGCATGAGTTATACGCGATTCTGCGCCAGCTCAACCGGGAACGCGGCATCACGATTCTGATGGTTTCCCATGACATTCACTGTGCGTTGGAGCAGGCAAAGACGATATTGCATATGGATCGGACGCTGCGCTTCTGCGGTCCGACGGATGCCTATATGGAAACGCCGGAATACCGACGCATGATCGGTGACTGTCAGCCGGAGATCCATGCGCATCACCATCATCACACGCATGCAGAACACACAAATACATCAGCTGTGGAGGTGGACAACATATGATAACCGTTCTCGACCAGCTTTCCGTGCTTTTTTCCTATAGTTTTATCCAGCGTGCGCTGGTGGTTGGAATTCTTGTCTCCCTGTGTGCGGCATTGCTTGGTATCAGTCTGGTTCTTCGCCGGTTTTCCATGATCGGTGACGGATTGTCTCATGTCGGCTTTGGCGCACTGGCAATCGCGGCAGTCATCGGAATCGCACCGCTTGCGGCTGCCATTCCGGTCACAATCGCGGCGGCATTTTTTATGCTGTGGCTCAATGAACGCGGTCACATGCAGGGAGATGCGGCGATTGCGATTCTTTCCAGTTCGGCTCTTGCGGTCGGTGTTCTGATCACTGCCACCACAACCGGCATGAATACCGATCTGAACAGTTATATGTTCGGCTCCATTCTTGCCATCAGCGAAGGAGATATGATTCTATCGATCATTGTATCCGCTGTGGTTCTGATTCTGTATGCACTGTTCTACCATCCGCTGTTTTCTGTCACCTTTGATGAAAATTTTGCAACCGCGACAGGAACCAAAGCGTCGCGCTACAACCTGCTTTTGTCACTTTTGACTGCACTGACGGTGGTTGTCGGTATGCGTCTGATGGGAACCCTGCTCATCTCGCCGCTGATTATTTTCCCGGCACTGACAGCCATGCGCGTCTGCAAAAGCTACCGCGGCGTGGTTCTCTGTTCGATGGCAACATCAGTTCTGTGCTTCTTTGTCGGACTGTGTGCGTCGTTTTTATTCAGCCTGCCAACGGGTGCGACGATTGTATGTGTGAATCTGGTTTGTTTCCTTGGCTTTACAGTGGTTGGTGCGGTACGGCGAACCCCTTAAAAACAGAAAAAATGAGAACAGGCGGTGCCCGATCGGACATCGCCTGCTGTATTTTTTCTATCAGTCTACAATCGCTTGCGCAACTTCGACTTTTTCACCGGTCTGCATGGAGCGGAACAGTGCTTCCATGTAGTATACAGGCTGAATCAGCTGCTCATAGGTACCATGCATCTTGCCGGTACGGAGCATTCGCGCAAAGACACGGCATTCGTTCGGGTAAGCATCATCAAGACCGATGGTCTGTGTGTGGATACCGCCTTTGGTGACGACTGTGCCGCCATACTGATACATACCCTCACAGAAGTGATTGGAAATGTTGTAATTTTCATAGCCGACAAGTGCGGTGACACCCTTGTCATTGCGTACGAGCGCCTGCACCCACTTGGGATCCCAGCCGAAGACCGCGAGAGAAATTTCCGCCAGATGATCGGCGTAGAACCAGAAATCACCGTATTCGTTTACCATATTGACAGGAGCGTAAACGGAACCGGTCAGGATGGCGTCGCGGTTCTTTGCTGCATAAGCCGCAAGACGCTCGGTTTCCATACAGACCTTGAGGGAAGAACCGCCGCACAGCGGGATGTTCTTTTCCTTGGCCAGCTTGACCAGCGCCAGCGCTTCAGCGGAATCGCGGGTGAAGGGCTTGTCAATGAACGCAGGCAGGCCAGCTTCAATGAAGGGACGGGCATATTCGGCATGATACTTGCCGTCACGCGCCGTGACCATAACCGCGTCGACGTGTCCGAGCAGATCCTCGGGCTTGTCAGCGATGAACTGCACGCCCGCCTGCTCGATCAATGCCTTGTTGGACGCATCGTCTGTACCGAACGTACCAACCACGCACATATCGTCAAATTCACCTTCATAGTTCTTATCAATGCCGTTGAACATTTTGGAAAACGCCATGGCATGGGAGTTTTCCGAACCTAAAATACCAATACGAAACATATTGTGATCTCCTATCGTTATACTTCAAATACCGTTCTGCCGCCGACAACTGTGCGGATGACGTGCAGATTTTCATCGAACAGAACGATGTCTGCACGCTTGCCTTCATCGAGTGTACCGCGGTCAGAGAGCTTCTGAATCTTCGCGGGGGTCTCGGTCAGCATCTTAACTGCGTCACAGAGCGGAACTTCTGCAATATTGACCATCGTGCGCAGAAGGCGGTCTGTTGTCGCAACACTTCCGGCAAATGCCTTGCGGTCTGGCATCTTTGCAACGCCGTCTTCAATGATGACTGTCTGACCGTTTGTCAGACTGCCGAGAATACTTTCGGCACCGTCGGGAAGACCGGCGCCGCGCATGGAGTCGGTGACAAGACAGGTACGGTCGGGACCGATGAAGCGGTAAATCATCTGAAGCAGTCCCTTTGGCAGGTGACAGCCGTCAGCGATGATTTCCACAGTCAGATCGTCAAGCAGATATCCAGCCTCAACAACACCGCAGACGCGGTAAGCATTGACGCGGTGTACCGTACTCATACCGGAGTACAGGTGTGTCAGATGGGTAAAGCCGTGCTTCAGCGCTTCCTCGACGGTTGCAAGATCGGCATCCGAGTGACCGATGGCACAGAGAACACCGTGTTCACGGCACGCATCGGCAAACTCCATTGCCCCGTCAAGCTCACAGGCTGCCGACCAGCGAAGAACTTTATCGGTGGAGTTGAGAATCGGAAGATATTCTTCCGGCTTCGGCGTTTTCAGAAACCGGGGATCCTGTGCGCCTGCCTGTGCCGGTGCAAAATACGGACCTTCCAGATGAAGTCCTGGCATATCCGCGCCGCGTTCATTCTGCGCCTGCGCCTGTGCAAGAATATCAAACATCGCGCAGGTTTCTTCATAGGTACCGGACGTTGCGGTCGGAAGCAGCGTGGTGGTGCCGTAACGGGCATGAAGCTCCGCTGCACCGAGGAACGCCTCAACCGTTCCGTCCAGAAAGTCATGTCCGCCGCCGCCGTGTGTATGCAGATCGATAAAGCCGGCAGACAGGTATGCGCCGTGTGCATCGATGATCTCACAGTCTTCGGTATTGGCGGGAAGTGCTGTCAGAATCCCGTTTTTGTATGCAATCGCACCGTCCGTGATACTGCCGTCACGGATGATGCGCGCGTTTTTGATGATCGTCATTGCCATATCAGTACTTTTCGGGCAGGGGATTCTGGCGGTGGATTTCTTCCATAACAGCAATCATCTGCTTGATCTTTGCGGGCTTGATGACAAGCTCGGCACCGGTGGTCAGATGGTCGTAGATGTTGTCATAGTATGCCTTGACTGCTGTGTCAAATGCACTGCCGGTGAGGTCTTCATGCTCCACCTTCCACGGCAGGGTTTCGCCGCAGTATCTCGGTTCGTTGTTTGCACCGCGCAGAGATTCGAGGTTGAGCTTGGGTTCTTCAACGTCTGCGGGGTTATAGTACTTATAATCGATCGCTGCCATGGTTGCTTTCAGAGAACCGTACTGTCCCTGAATGTTGTAGGTAAAGTCTGCATATGCATTGCAGGAGGAGATTTCGACATCGATGACGGGCTTTCCGGGCATCAGCAGCAGAGCCTTGCAGAAGTCCTCTGCGTCACCGTAGGAGTTGACGATATCCAGACGGGAAACAACCTGCGGCATTTCATCGGAGTCCAGCAGATCGAGTGCCTGTTCAAACGGGTGCGGACCGGTATTGCGCAGACAGCCGCCGCCGAAGCGCTGGGAGCACTGCCAGTCCCAACGGCGTGCCCAGCCGGAGAACTGAATCTTGATCATGGCGATCCGTCCGAGAACACCGGATGCGAGAATCTCACGGATGCGCTTTGCATACGGTGCAAAGTGAGACTGCTGGAAGACGCAGAGCATGACGTTGTTTTCAGCAGCTGCATCGATCATTGCCTGGCAGTCGTCGGCATGAACGGCAAAGGGCTTTTCGGAGACGACGTTGAAGCCTGCCTTCAGGAAATCGAGTGCGACAGGGTAGTGCTGGTAGGAATAGGTCGCGTTGACAACGAGGTCGATATCTTTTCTGTCGAGAATTTCATGATAATCGGCGAAGACCTCGCAGCCAAAGCGTGCCTTTGCCTGTTCTCGGCGAAAATCAAGCGCATCGACAACCGCAACAACTTCGTATTTGTCATTGTTCTCGGATGCAAAGAATTTTCCGTGGATGTCCTGACCGGAACGACCGTAGCCGATAATGGCAACTCTGAATTTTTTCATGATGTGGTTTCCTTTCTGAATATATAAATTAGCTCAAATGAAATTACAAAAGATCGGCGCCGCTGTCACGGTCACAGAACATGACGCAGTCGGCGTGACGGCGCATAACGGTAGCCGGAACATCCTCGGTGATAGGACCGAGAACAGTCTTGGCGACAGCTTCGCGCTTGGTCGGTGCGGGAACGGTGCATACCAGATGCGGCGCGTTGGCAAGTGTCGGAACGGTCAGTGTCAGTGCGTGGGTCGGAACCTCGTCAAGCGACGCAAAGCATCCGTCGTGTACCTGCTGCATACGGCAGACCTCATCGAGCTTGACGACCTTGACGACCTCGGGGTCATCAAAGAATGCAAAGCCGGGGTCGTTGAATGCGATGTGACCGTTCTCACCAATACCGAGACAAACAAGGTCGGTCGGGAATGCTTTCAGAAGCGCGGTGTAGCGCGCACATTCTGCCGCAGCGTCTGTTGCAGAGCAGTCAATGCGGTAGACTGCCTTGAACGGAACCTTTGAAAACAGGCAGTTGTTAAGGAAGTTGCCGAATCCCTGCGGTGCGTCGGCGGAAGTCCGATGTACTCGTCCATGTGAAAGGCGTTGACGCGTGTCCAGTCGATGTCAGTTGCGGCAACAAGGGCTTCCACCATTTCATTCTGTGACGGTGCTGCGGCAAAGATGACGTTGACCTCATCTTTTTCTGCAAGCAGTGTGCGGAGATGTGCAGCCGCACAGGCTCCGGCGGCATCACCCATGGCACGGCGGGTTTCATAAACGCGGACACACAGGGAATCTGCGGTCAGTTCTTTACATAAACTCATAATCTTTTCCTTTCCAAATAAGAATTTCTTTTTTATATTATACTATCCTTCCGGGAAATTTGCAAGTAGGTAGTGGAAATTTCTGAAAATTTAAGCTTTTCATAGTAAAGGATCCTTTTGGAAAAGGTCTTGCGTTTTAGATCGGAATGTGATACAATAAAGAAAACATGAAAAAGGAGAAAAACAACATGATTGAGAAGCTGACTGCATTATTCCGTCTCTGCTACCCAGGCATTGTCCGCTCGGAGAGCAGTGTCCGTCATACGCTGTCTGATGAGGAAAATAAGTACATTACCCGCTTTGACGGCGACACACTGATCGGTGCTGCTGTCTATTACAGCAACCACATTCTGATGCTGTGCGTACATCCCGATTATCGCGGACAGGGCATCGGTTCTGCATTGTTTGAGGAATGCGAGGAAGCCATCCGTTCCGCTGGTCACGAAACGGTTTTACTTTCGGCAGGACGCATGTATCTGACCCCTGGCGCACCGATGGAATTCCCCGGCTACGAGAAAAACCGTGCCTTCCTTGAAAAACGCGGGTATGTCCATACATGGGGTGACGGCGAATGTGTCGACATGATGCTCGATATGAACGATATTTCCGACCTTGGCATCAAAATCGGCGATACGGTACCCGCAAAATCGAAGAAGCTCGATCTTGATCCGGACGATCCCGACAATCGCATGACCTACCGGTTTGCCGCACCTGACGATCTTGAAAAAACAGTAGACTGTGTGGCAGAAGCACTCGATCACTTTGTCCAGTATTACCGCAATCCTGAACCGTACCGCTGTGAGGGCGGTGACCGTGTGCTGATTGCCGAAAATGGAAACGGTAAGGTATGCGGCGCACTCCTTGTTACGGCAGGCGGCGAGGCGGCGGGACTTGGCTCTGTCGGCTGTACCTCGACGCGCGCATCGTATCAGGGACGCGGCATTGCGACCAACATGGTCAAAGCCGGAACGATGTATCTGAAAGAACAGGGTATGTCGCACGGCTATCTCGGTTACACCTATACCGAAATTATCCCGATGTACGGCCGTGCGGGATACAAGGTGTCCATGAAGTATTTCATGGGAGAGAAGAAGCTCTGAGCCTTGTGTCGGTATTCTCTCTTATGACGCAGGGACAGACGGGAACATGCCCATCGTGACATATGCTTGTCACGGACAGTCGGGGACATGCCTATCGTGACAAATGCTTGTCACGGACAGTCGGGGACGCCTGCAAGGGACAGTCGGGGACGCCTGTCCCTACAATACCAACACATCCATGCTTATAACAAAAAATCGAAAAGACAGACCACCGACCGGTTATTTCCCGGGAAATGATCTGTCTTGTTTTTTAGTTATGCCCCTCAATATGTCCGTCCATGTTGTTGCCATGGATGATGACGGTTCTGTCCTCTGGGACATATTCGTCGGGGAAGTGAATCATCATGTTGTCATCCTCAAGGCGTTTTTGCAGGGTTTTGACTGAGATATCGGTGATCGCTGTTTTTTCTTCCAGTGCGAGTGCTGCCGCCGCACCTGCCGCTTGTCCGGTCAGAATTGCCGGCGGAATGACGCGCAGGACATCCCATGCGTAGCCCTTGCCGGATGCCGAGCGACCGGCGGTAATCATATTATCAAAACCGCGGCGGGTCAGCGCACGGAGCGGAACCTCATACAGATAATCACGGTGATCAAAGTCGTTGATGGCACAGACGGAGTCTTCATGATGGCGATAGACGTCTTCCTTGATGGTCATGGTATAATCGCCGTCGATGCGGCAGGTTGTGCGGAAGTTGGGCATCAGCGGCATCTGTGCGATGTCACGTGATTTTCTGTCCTGTCCGCGGATAGAATCCAGCATTTTCAGCTGATTGCGGATAAGATAATCGGAGACTTCCTCCACCGTCAGACCCGACCATCTCGGAATGTCGTCGGGTTGATTGTCGCCGTAGAGGTTGATATTGCCGCCCGACACCCAGCCGTAGGCATTGCCAATATCGCCGGTTTCTACAGCGCGGCGGCATCCGTCCAGCGTCAGAGACTTGCCGAAATAGGAGTAAAAGTTTTCTCCGGGAACAGTCGGCATCCCGGATCGGCGCAGAATGTCAGCGTCTCCTGTTGTATCAACAAACATCCCGCAGGTGTAGTATTCCAGCCCAGATTTGGAATCGGTGATGATGCCGCGGCAGTGTTCCCCCTCCATGTCCGGATAAGAGGCAATGCAGTCAAAGAGCAGATCGACACCGGCACGGCTGACCTCCTCTGTCATCTGCAGAGCAAAGATATACGGGGAATACCGCTGACAGTACCGCACACCGGTCGGTTCCTTCGGTTCACCGTTTTTCCACGGTGCGGGAATCGTGTCAAAGCCGTAGAGGGCAGATTCTCGCAGCCATTTTTCGGCAAGACCGAAAATGATCTGCTTGCCGCGTCCGTTGCACATCGGCACAAACAGATTGACCAGTCCCAATGTGGCAAGACCGCCTAAAATGTTCGATTTTTCCAGCAGCAGAACCGATCTGCCGTACTTTGCCGCAGAGACTGCCGCTGCGACACCGGCAACACCGCCGCCGGCAACAATGACATCGTAATGTTTTTTTGCAGTGAGGGTTTTGGTAAAGGTAATGGAATGGCTCATATCGGCACCTCGTTCTCGATTTGTTATCCGGTTTCATTATAACACAATGCGCAAAATCCGTCAAGAAAATTTCACGATTTTCTTGCAATCGGCGTACAGATATGCTATAATGAAGAAAAAAGGAGATGTGTCGGCGGCAGAAAAATCAACTCATGTCGTCTGACACGAAAAGCGACAATGAAACCTTGCAGTAAAATGATTGCGGCTTACCTGTCTGACTGGGGATGGATCGGACTGACAGCCGAAACCGCCGCATGTCTGACCCATGTCAATTATTCCTTTGCACTCGTGAAAGACGGAGCAGTTTCCGATGCGCACTGGTCGCACGGTAAAGACCTTGACGAAGCCATCCGTCAGTATCCGGAACTCACGTTTATCATTTCCATCGGCGGATGGGGCGCGGGCGGATTTTCGGAAGCTGCCTCTACCGAAGAGGGCAGACAGCTTTTTGCCCGTACTGCGGTGGAACTGATGCACCGTCACGGCTTCAAGGGGCTCGATATCGACTGGGAATATCCCTGCCGTTCGTTTGCTGACATTGCATCGTCTCCCGACGATAAGGTCAATTTCACACGGCTCTTGCAGACGCTGCGTGCGCACCTTGACAAAGAAACCGAAAAGACAGGCGAGCACTATCTGCTTTCCATCGCGGTCGGTGCGGGAGATATCTTTCCGGGGGACATCGAACTGGAAAAGATCAATACCATCGTCGATTATGTCAATCTGATGACGTATGATATGAAGGAATGGGATCGCGTGACGCATCATTCCAATCTCTATCCGTCCGGGGAATATGAGGGGGGCTTGAGTGCCGAGAAATCAGTGGAAACTTATCATGCGTGCGGCATTGACACAGACAAGCTCGTCATCGGCGGCGCGTTCTACGGTCACAGCTACGAAATCGAGGGAGATCATCCGCTCGGACAGACCGAAAACTTCACACGCGCAAAGAATCTCAGCTACAGCCGCATCCGTGGGATGATGGACAGTGACGAGGGTTACATCCGTTATTGGGATGATCGGGCGCATGCACCGTATCTGTATAACGGGAAAAAGATCATCATTTACGATGACGCACAGGCACTTGCCGACAAGGTCGATTTTGTCTATAACCGCGGACTTGGCGGTATCATGTTCTGGGAATTCAATGAAGACAATTCCGGCGAGCTTGTCCGTGCGATTGCCGACGCGGCAAAAAAGCATGAACAGAAGTAAGGTTTTGGGAGGATGAGCCGATGAACGATTTTTCAAAGATTGCCCGTTATATGGAAGACACCGTCTGTAAAAAACACGGTGTTCCCGGATGCGATATTCTCATTTACCGCGACCATGAATTGCTTTACCGTCATATCTGCGGCTATTCTGACCGCGAAGCGCAGATTCCGCTGACGGAAAACCACCTTTATTATATGTATTCCTGCACAAAGGTACTTACGGTATCGTCCGGTATGCGGCTGTGGGAGGAGGGAAAGCTCGACCTTGACGCGCCCGTGTCCGACTATCTGCCGGCGTTTGCCGATGTCAGACAGAATATCGACGGTAAGCTGAACGCACCCGAAAAACCGCTTCTTGTCCGTCATCTCTTTACGATGAGCGGCGGGTTTGATTATAATATGCGTACAGATGAAGTCAATGCTCTGATTGCGAAAAATCCACACGCCATCACGCTCGAGATCGTCGATCAGTTTGCCAAAAAGCCACTTTTGTTCACACCGGGCTCCCGCTTCCAGTATTCGATCTGCCACGACATTCTGGCGGCGGTTGTTGAAATCGCATCCGGTATGCGTTTCTCCGAATATCTGAAAACGGTGATCTTTGATCCGATCGGCATGAAGGACAGTACCTTTGAGAATTCCGATGATGTCATTGCACGTCTTGCTGCACAGTATGCATCAAACAGCGCAGGCATCGTCACCCGTGCAGGACAGAATAACTCCTTCCGTCTGACAGACAATTATGAATCGGGCGGTGCGGGACTGATCTGTTCCGCTGCGGACTATGCGCGCTTTGCCGACACGATGGCATGCGGCGGTACAGCGGCAAACGGTTATCGTTTCTTAAAGCCGGAAACGGTCAAATACCTGCACACCGACCAGCTCCCGACCTATACGATGGACGGCACGTTCTCCTGTGCGGCGGGTCCCGGATACGGCTACGGCTTTGGTGTCCGCACACGCCTGAACCAGAACGAAGGACAGAGAAGTCCCATCGGAGAATTCGGCTGGGACGGTGCGGCAGGCTCCTATGTCATGTGCGACGATACCAATCATCTCTCAATCTTTTTTGCAATGCACGTTCTGGCATGGCCAAACTGCATCGGCTCCGACCATGCTGTCATCCGTGATCTCGTCTATGATGCATTAAACCTGTAAATAAAAAATAATCATATAAAAAGGAGATTTTCCATGTTTCAGATTCCACAAATAAAACCCGGCATCATCGCGGTCTCCCGCGACTGTTTTCCGATTACCCTCTCCGAAACCCGCCGTCATGCGATTGTTTCCGCCTATGGAGAGGGCTTGTATGAGTGTCCTGTCACGGTTGAAAACGAACTGGACGCGGTGAAAGCATTGGATGATGTACGCACGGCAGGATGCAATGCGCTGGTTGTGTTCCTTGGCAACTTCGGTCCCGAAACACCGGAAACGCTGCTTTGCGAGAAGTTCGACGGCCCTGTTATGTACATTGCCGCAGCAGAGGGCGACGGTGATCTCATCAACGGCAGAGGGGATGCGTACTGCGGTATGCTCAACTGCTCCTACAATCTCGGTATGCGCCATCTGCGTGCATACATCCCGGAATATCCCGTCGGAGATGCGGACGAATGTGCCGGCATGATCCGCGAATTTCTGCCGATTGCACGCGCGATTCTCGGCGTGAAGGGTCTGAAGATCATCACATTCGGTCCGCGTCCGCAGGACTTCTTTGCCTGCAACGCGCCAATCAAGGGGCTTTACGAGCTTGGCGTAGAAATTGAAGAAAACTCCGAGCTTGATCTGCTGGTTTCCTACAAAGCACACGAAAACGATCCGCGTATTCCCGATGTCTGTGCCGATATGGCAGGTGAGCTCGGTGCGTGCGGCAACTGCTATCCGGAGCTGCTCCCGCGCATGGCACAGTTTGAGCTGACGCTGCTTGACTGGGCAGAAGCACACAAGGGTGCAAGACAGTACGTTTGCTTTGCCGATAAGTGCTGGCCTGCATTCCCCGAGCAATTCGGATTTGAGCCTTGCTACGTCAACTCGCGTCTTGCTTCCCGCGGTATTCCGGTCGCCTGCGAGGTTGATATCTACGGTGCGCTGTCCGAGTTCATCGGCTCCTGCATCACAGGTGATGCGGTGACCCTGCTCGACATTAACAATTCCGTGCCGAAGTATCTTTACAATGAAGATATTGCCGGCAAGTTTGACTATGCGCTGACCGATACGTTCATGGGCTTCCACTGCGGCAACACGCCGTCCTGCAAGATGTGCGCTGACCGTGCGGTCAAGTATCAGCTGATTCAGCACCGTCTCCTTGAACCCGCAGGCAGTGACCCCGATTTCACGCGCGGAACACTCGAGGGTGACATCGCGGCATCCCCGATCACGTTCTACCGTCTGCAGTGCGACAGCGAAGGTGTTCTCCGTGCGTACATTGCACAGGGTGAGGTTCTCCCTGTTGCGACCCGTTCCTTCGGCGGCATCGGTGTTTTTGCGATTCCCGAAATGGCACGCTTCTACCGCCATGTGCTGATTGAAAAGCGCTATCCGCACCACGGTGCCGTTGCGTTTGACCATGTCGGCAAGTCCTTGTTTGAAGTCTTCAAGTATTTCGGCATTGCGGACATTGCTTATAATCAGCCCAAGTGCTGCCGCTATCCCACCGAAAATCCGATGGCATAAAACTGCATAAAAAACTTGGGGATGTTGCATTTAGATCAATGTGTCAAAAACTCCCTCCGGCTCACCGTAGGTGAGCCACCTCCCTCTTCGAGGGAGCTGACAAAAAAAGACGCTTCTGCGTCTTTTTTTGTCTGAGGGAGTTATCATTTGCTCAATGATTTTTCAAATGCAACACCTCGGTTTCTTTTGGGAAAATTTTAACCGATGTGGATGCGGTCAGAGGGTACAAATCCCGCTTCTTCGGGAATCCGCACGGTGACAAGATCATGCTGGTCAACGGCAGTCAGCTTCTGTGTACCGACGGTGATATCCGACAGATACAAATCCCCAATCGATGCTTTGTCCGCGTCGCGTACCCAGAGGAAGACCGGTGCTTCGTGGTAGTTGTAGCGTGTGGTCATACGGTCGACGTAAATATCGCGGATGTTGCCCTCAAAAGCGACAAATGCGGCAGAAGCACAGTAGGTGCAGTAAATTTCGATATCACGGAAATAAATGTGATGATCGACAGCCTTCGGATTGTTTCCGCAGTAGACCGTAATGCAGCCGAGGTGGTCAGACCAGTTGGGCAGGGAAAATCCGACGGAGCAGTTTTCAAAGGTAACGTTCTGCGTGTCGTAGTTTTCCTCAAAGACGATACCGTAGCACGCACCCTTGTCAGCCCATGCGGCGATGTTGCGGAAGACGACATTGTCGGTGCGCGTGGAGCCGTTGCCGGTGGATTTGCATTCGGCAGCATCGTCACCTGTACGGATGAAGCAGTCCTCGACGACAGAATCGGTACAGTCTGAGAGCATTACGCCGTCGGAGAAAATGCGATAGGACAGAAGCACCAGATCGTGGACATGGACACGGTGACAGTTTGTGAAGCAGACAGTCCACGAGCAGGAATTGACGACCGTGATATCGCGCACGGTAATGTCATCAACACAATAGAAGTTAAAGGTCTGCTGGGCACTGCTTTCCAGCGCGGATGCGTCAATAACGGCACGACCGCAGACGGTGATGTGATGCGCACCGGACTGTCCCCGGAATAGAGAACGTGTTGTCGCGCCGAAAACACGGATGACGGTACCTTCTTCAAAATAAGCCATGGAATGGGAGGGCAGTGTCACACAGTCGAGGTAATAAATCCCGCGCTTGAAGTAATAAACGGTGTTCTCCTCGGTGAAATTGGTTTCGTCAGCGGCATACTGTCCTGGCATGATTGTGCGGCACGCATAGCCTTCGGGCACGGCAAACGCTTCCTTTCTGCGGACAAGGAGTGTGACGGCACTCTCAACATTGTGATCAAAAACAAAGGTATAGGAGCCGGTCTTCTCGATGACTGCACGCACAGTCGTATCACCGACGATATCAGCCTTCACGCCGGTACTCTCCGGCAGGACGACAACGCGGTTGCGTTTCTGGGACAGGTTTAACTCCACTTGGATGGAAAAATCGCCCTCTCCCTCCACCTCGGCATAAGC
Source organism: Oscillospiraceae bacterium (assembly GCA_015064785.1). Taxonomy (GTDB): domain Bacteria; phylum Bacillota; class Clostridia; order Oscillospirales; family CAG-272; genus RGIG3925. The sequence goes on along the minus strand of SVRM01000002.1, from coordinate 19,437 downwards.
AAAGGAATGTGTCGAAAATGCCGCTCTTGCCGCATAAACGGGGATATGCAGCCCGTTCAGCTTCATTTTCACATATGGCGATACAATCATGCCGCGCTCGGTCGGACCGTTATACCAGGTGCCGTCGTCGCAGAAGGTCTGTCTCTGCCAGACAAAGACATCAGAAAGTCGGTCAAAGCGGTGTACATCGGGAAAATAAACAGAAGATATTTTGGTCATGGATGGTAATTCCTTTCCTTTATCAGAGTTTCATTGTGTTCATTATAGCACACACCACGAAAAAAGGCAAGATATCCTGTGATTTTTTTCAGCTGACAGAACTGGGCGACAGATGTAAACAGTTTGTGAATTGTATATGATTGCTTTTTTTGTTCATATTTGTATGTTATACTGAAAAAAACGAGGAAAGGCAGGTTTGTCCATGCAGCTCTATATTCAACAGAAGATTTTTTCATGGGGAGATCGATTCTCCATTTACGACGAGGATGGACAGGAGCAATATTCTGTCGAAGGTGAGATTTTTACGCTCGGCCGGAAACTGCATCTTTACGACCGCCGAAATATTGAGGTTGCATACATTGAGCAGCAGCTGTTTGCGTTTCTGCCGCGTTATGTGATTTACCGCGATGAGACTGCTGTTGCGGAGGTTCTCAAGGAGTTTATGTTCTTCCATCCGGAATACACGGTGGAGGGTCCCGGCTGGCATGTGCAGGGCGATTTCTTTGACCATGATTATTCCGTTACCGATGCCGGCGGTCACAATGTTGCCACAGTACAGAAAGAATGGTTCACGCTCGGCGATGCGTACTGCATTGACATTGCACCCGACGCGGATCCCATCACGGCACTCGCGGTGGTGTTGGTCATTGATGCCTGTATGGACGCGCAGAGGAATTGATCGATGAAACCGAAAACAAAGAAAATCATTACAACTGTAATGTCGTTTGCTTCGGCATTATGGATCATATCGGTCTTTCTTTTCTTTGTATTCAGAATGGATCATTCTGCGCAGATCGTCTTGGTGTTAATGTTCATTCTTCCTTTTCTGTTTCCACCGCTGTTTGCGCTGCTCATTGTCATTGATTGCTTCTATCATTCCACATTTTCGGAGCGTCACAAACATACGGATGTGATTTTGTTCGAGCTGACCACCGTAATAGCCGCAGTGTTCGGTGCCTCTTCGATGACCGTTTGGGTCATGTTGGCATTCCGCATCCTGTCCATGATCTCCGGTGCATATACAAATGAAGTTCCCGTACTCCTTCGGATATCAGCCGCATTTGCGCTCCTTTGCGTTCTTGTCATCGGGATCGGGTGGTTCTTCTGTCATCTGATACGCATACGCAGTACAGAGAGTGCATCGCGGCTTCGTACAGCGGCGGTCATCATGATGCTTGCCGCAGCACTTTGCGTATTGTTGATTCCGATCCAAACCGACACATACAATGACGGCGGGACCCGCGTTTATTCTGCCGTATTGTATGACGTTGTCGATTGGAACCGCATCCAGCAACCGAACGGAACACAGAGGGGGGACGGTACACAGGGGATACAGGTCTATTTCTTCCCGGAAAATTGCTATGATTATGATACAAAATGGACAACAAGATACGATTGACCGGATATCCATCGAAAGGAGGTCCTGCTGATGAAGCCAAAAGCAAGAAAAATCTTAACAATATCGATGATCGCCGTAACGGTTTTGTGGGCGATTGCGATTCTTTTTTCTACATCGCCGCGCTGGATGAGGTCTGGGGATTGCTTGCATTTGTGCTCATCGTACCGTATTTTGCGCCGTTTCTGATCGGGATTCTGGCGATTCTCGGCTGTGTGCGCAGTCTGCTGTCCGAAAAACAGACAGGCGAGCTGCGGCGGCTGTCGGTGTTTTCGACCGTCACGACAACCGTCTTCGGCGTGCTTTCTCTGACCGCACTGTTTCTGTGGATGTGCCGGGAGCTTGATGTCTATTCCGATACCAATCCGCTTGGGATGCTGTATGCAGACGGTGTTCTGACGCGGATGACCTTTGCCTTTGCCGCACTGACCGTATTATCGGCGCTCATCGGCGGGCTTGCCCGTCTTCTGATCCGAAAATTCGGCACGGAAGCACGTCCGCGCCTGCCAAAGATTGTCCGGACAACGGCAATTCTGTTCCTGTCCGTCATCACGGTGTGTGTGCTGTTTATCCCGCATCCCGCAGGCTCCTATAACGACGGCGGCTCCAGAATCTACGAAGCTGTATTCTACGACATCGTCGACTGGAACCGCACACAGCACTTCGACGGTACACCCTTTCACGAGGACGGACAGCAAATGCGCATGTACTTCTTCCCGGAAAACTGTTATGATTATGATATGAGATGGAATGCAAGACATTGAAAGGAGATTGATTTTTATGTACACATCATCGGATTACCGTTCCATTGCAAGAATTGCACTGCGCGGAAAATGGATCCCGGCAGCAGTGACCGCATTTACCGCAAGTCTGATCGGCGCAACCATCGGTACTGTCAGCGGCGGCAGCATCCAGCTGGAAGAAGATGATCTTAACAGAATCGTCCATAATCTCAGTGAAAATGAACTGAAATTTTTTCAAACTTTTCTATTGGTATTTTTGGTATACACTGTCATCCGGGGGATCGTGGCATTTGTCATCGGCGGCGCGGGACAGCTTGGCTATGCGCGGTACAATCTGCGTCTGATTGACGGAGAAGATGCGCAGATATCTGATTTGTTTTCGCAGTTTCATAGGCTTGGCGATGGATTTCTCATGGTACTTTTACAGGAGATTTTTCTATTGCTCTGGTCATTTTTGTTCGTGATACCCGGCATCATCAAAGCATTCAGTTACGCGATGACACCGTACATTCTCTATGAGCATCCGGAATATTCTCCTACCGATGCCATCACCGAATCGCGCAGGATCATGGACGGCAGTAAGCTCGATCTGTTTTTGCTGAATCTGTCCTTCATTGGATGGGCGCTGTTGTCAGCACTTCCCGGTGTTGTCGGTATTACCGGCATTCTGTTTGGTACTGTATCGCTTTGGCCGCTGATTTTTGTGACGGTTCTGTCCGATGCATTACTCAATGCGTATGTGGAAGCAGCGAATGCGGCGTTTTACAGAAGCATTTCTGTGACAGCCAGCCAGAGCAGTACCCCCGATGACGCAGAATGGAACTGATGAATCTGCGGCACTGAGGAGGTGCTTGCCATGACACAGCAAACAAGAAATGTACTGGCGATATCCATGCTTGTTCTGATGGTGATCGTCCTGATTGCTGTCTTCAAGGATGCAAGGATCGACAATCTTCTTGCTATCATCATCGGATTTCATACGATCTTTCCGATCCTGTTCGGTACGTTGACCGCATTCGATGCCATTCTGCATCCGTCCGTGTCCGATGCGGCGGATCAAATAAAACAGCAGTATCGGACAGGGCTGGTGCTTCCGATCATCATGTCAGTGCTGTCGGGCATTTGGAATCTATCTCTCTGGGCGGTCTGTTCTACTGAACATGGAAACATAAACATTCTTATGACAGCCTATCTTCCATTGTTATTTGTTGTCGTACAGACCGGTCTTTATTGCTGCTGTATGCTTCTGCACAAAAAGCGAGACGAGGAAATACGGGTTATCCCGGTGCTGATAACAATATCGTCAGCGATGATCTATCTCTCCCTCGGTCTTCTGATCTTATTCTGAACGACACATGTTTCATGTTCAGATATCAAGCTGTCACACGGAAAGGAACGATTTATATGATAAAAAAATTTACAACAGTTCTGACCATCGGTGGTCTTCTGATCAGTCTTTCCGGATGTCAGACACATTCACAGACACAGACACTCGACGACGCCGGGGAATCACTCATTGCGTTGATGGAGGATATGGTAACGAGCGAGGCATATGCCGATCTGTACGATTTTCCCAATGCGTATGCGGATACGGCTGCCAAACTGCGTGAGGGTGACTACAAAAAGCCTTCCGCTGTTTACACGCTTTTGGTGCCGGAGAATGCAGCGCTGTTCGGGGAGTCAATCCCGGACGGATTGACTGCGTCGCTCGACACCTACCTGCACGATGCCGCGTTTTTGGCATTTTCCTCGCGCATCAATCAGATGCAGGGTGTGGATGCGCTGTCTGCATCATCGATGTTTGCGGCACAGATCTCCTTTGTCGGTGAAGAAGGTGTCGAACGCACATTGTATCTTTACACCTTTGAGGACGGATATCCCATCGCCGTGAATTTTCTACCGGGTGAGGATGGTGCCGTCCGTGCAGTCGGATATTTTCTGCTCCACGAGGGACTCAATACCGCAGATGCGGATGCCATCGAAGAATCCCTTGAGGCCATCGGTTTTCCGGGCATAACAGCACAAAAACAGTAAAAGAAGCGCTTCTGTCAAGGATTTTCTCCCGACAGAAGCGCTTTGTGTTTTAATTCAATACATCACAGACCGCTGAGACGATGCTTCCGGCATCGATGCCTGCAACATCAATCATACGACGACCGACCTCGGATTTTGCAAAAGGATTGCGGATGGCGAGAATCTTCTGGCGGATTCCGCGTTCAGCACAGGCATCACGCAAACCATCGCAGAGAATCATGCCTGCGCCGCCGTTGTATATCCCTTCTTCCAGATAAACAATCATCTGGGTTTCCTCGGTGACATGCATGAGAATTTCCTGTTCGCGTTTTTCAAACGGTGTCAGCTGTTCCATTAAGAGAACCCCTGCGGAAATGCCCAGAACCGACAGTGTTTCCTCTGCTTTAACCGCTTCTTCGGTGATTCTGCCGTATGTAACGATCAGAACCTGTTTTCCGTCTGCCAGCGGCATAAAGTCGGTTTTCATCGCTGCTTCCGGTGCGGAATGCGCCGTAAAGCGTTCGTACAAGACTTCGTCCGGTGCGCCCTTCGGATACCGGATAGCATAGATACCGTCTGCATCAAACGATATTTTCAGATAGCGGCGCAGAGAAGCATACGACATCGGTGCGCAGATTTCGGTGTTCGGAAGCTGTGCAAGCATGGCAACGTCGAAAATACCGTGGTGCGTTGCACCGTCGCCCTCGTTGTATCCGGCACGGTCAATACACAGTGTCATCGGCAGATGCTGGAGTGCCGCATCATGAATAATATTGTCATAGGAACGCTGTAAAAACGAGGAATAGATGGCTGCAATCGGATGCAGTCCGCCTGCTGCAAGACCGGCGGCAAAGGTGATTGCATGTTCCTCGGCTATGCCGACATCGTAGAGATATTCCGGCTTTGCCTGTGTGACACAGCGCAGCCCGGTACCGACCGCCATGGCTGCTGTGATTACGCGAAGATCATCACGGTCCTGCATGTAACGGAGCAGGGAATGTCCGAATACGTCGGAGTAATTGAGCGAAGTATCCGGAACAATGTCATTTTTCCTGTAATACCGACCGGACGGAACGGCATGGAAGACATCCGGAGCTTCTTCGGCCGGGGGATAGCCTTTTCCTTTTCGTGTTTTGACATGGAGCAGAACGCTCTGACCGGCTTCTTTTGCAACACGGAGCATAGTTTCAGTGGTTTCCGGATCGTTGCCATCGATCGGACCGAGATAATAAAGCCCCATGTTTTCAAAATAGTTGGAATGGTACAGCAGATTTTTGAAGGTCTGTTTGACATCGCGTACACCGCCGACAAGAGCGTCACCAATGAGAGGCAGGGAGGCAAGCAGTTCACGTGTACTGTTTTTGATGTCGTGATAGCCTTCCGAGGAACGCATGATGGACAGATAATCTGCAAAACGTCCGCTTGTCGGTGAAATGGACATTTCGTTTTCGTTGAGAATGATAATCAAACGTCGGTCAGGACGGATATTGTTGAGTGCTTCATGAATCATACCGCCGGTAAATGCTCCGTCACCGACAACGCAGACCGTATAAGCATCGGAGCCGGCTGCTGCGTCTGCTTCTGCCATACCGAGGGCTGCGGAGAGGGAGGTGGATGCGTGTCCCGCGCCGAACGGGTCATGCTCGCTTTCGTCGCGCCGGGTGAAGCCGGACAGTCCGCCGTTTTTGCGCAGCGTCGGGAATGCATCTGCTCGTCCCGTCAGAATTTTATGGACATAGGACTGGTGTCCGACATCAAAAATCATATGATCGTGCGGAGAGTCAAAGACACGGTGAAGGGCAATGGTCAATTCAACCACGCCGAGATTGGACGCAAGATGCCCACCCTGTTTTGTGACATGCTCAACAAGAAACGCACGGATTTCACGTGCAAGAACAGGGAGTTCTGATGCGTCCAGCGCTTTGACATCCGCCGGGGAATGGATTTTGGGTAAATATTGCATCTTCATGTTAGATCAGCTTTCCTGCCGCATATCCTGCTTATGAAAAGAACGGAATACGCGGGAATTGTTTTTTTCATTTTATTATATCATAAAATTATGAATGATACAAGTACAAAACAAAAAAACCGGAATGTTTTGTACACATTCCGGTATCATTTACTGTTCTTTGGATGCTTCCATGCTGCGGTACAGGCGAACGAGAAGCGCATGAAGCTGTTCTTTTTCGTCGTCGGTAAAACCCTGCATTGCGGCAGCTTCGACGGCGTTGACTGTATCATGGATATGCTGGTTGACACGGCTGCCAAGCTCTGTCAGATAGACGCGCGTTAATCTCATATCCAAATCATCGGTTTTGCGGCTGATCAGACCGTCATGTTCCATTTTCTGGACAATCAGGCTGATGGTCGGTGCTTTGAGGTGTGTCACACGAATCAGATCGAGCTGAGAAACACCATCACGGACAGCAAGACAGGCAAGTACACGACGCGCACCGGACTGAAGCTTGTATGCATCGGTCTGTTTTGCCACTGCATCGTCAAGCAGTCTTGCGGCATCAGAAATCAATGCATAGGTCGTCTTCGATTCTATCGGTGCGATTGAGGAGGAACCCTCTGTTTTGATATCCTTTTTCAATATTGTTATCCCCTTTCCATATATGTAAATGAAACGTGGTTTTCTTAGAACATGGTAATATTATATCAGAAATCTAAAAAAATGTCAAGCAACAACGGATTCTTTTCAAACAACCATCACATTCCAATCGCTTGAACCGATCGATTTTGAAAAATTCACAAAATAGGGTAGACTTATATCAAAAAAACTGATATAATAATCGTAAAACCACGAAATGAAAGGAATTCATAACATGAACGTTATTATCAAACGGAGTATCCTGTTCACAGCGGCGATCCTTCTTCTGCTTTGCACCTTCGGATGCTCTGTTTCCGGACCCTCCTATGAAAACAATCCGTCGTACAGTCATTTATTTGTTGATACGGATGACGCCGCGGCAAAAGAGCTCAAGAATCAGATCATTGCGCAGCTGATTGCGTACAATGATGGAGATGCTGAGGGCTACTATGCGCTGTTCAACATGGCGAAAGAGGATTTGAACTTCAATGTTGCGCAGTTCAATGCCATGCGTCAGACGGTCAATATGACCTATACTCCGGAATCCATTCAAACCGCGTTTATCAATGAGGATAATGCGCAGGCGCTGATCACGATGACCTGCCGCGGGGATGACAAATCCACCGGCGAGGTGCTTTACTACTACCGCACTGCCATGACATATACAATGGTGCGTGACGGCAAATGGACGGTTACACTACAGACACCGGGTCACGAGGAAGATCTGATGTACACACTGAGTGAAGGAACAGAACCGGTTACACAATAAAATAACGAGCAGAGAAAAGACACACGCAGAAGCAATCCGTTCAAGGATGCTCCTGCGTGATTTTTATGCGGTGATTCAAATTTCTTCCAGCAGTGCTTCGAGTTCGTCCAGCGTATCGGCAAAGACAGACAGCGCATTTTTGACGGTGTCGGGCTTTGTCAGGTCAACACCAGCAATCTTCAGTTCTTCGATCGGATAATCGGAACCGCCGGTGGAAAGGAACTTCAGATAACCGGATGCGTCGCCGGTGTTCAGAATGTGGTTGGCAATGGCAACGGCAGAACAGAAGCCGGTTGCATACTGATAGACATAGAACGCGCGGTAGAAGTGCGGAATCCGTGCCCATTCGATATCCTGAAGCTCATTGACATACGCGCCGTCGTAATAGAGCTCATTCAGCTCGCGGTAGACGCGGTTCATCGTTTCGGCGGTCAGCGGCACACCCTGCTTGTACATATCGTGAACCTTGCGTTCAAATTCAGCGAACAGCGTCTGACGGAAGACAGTCGTGCGGAAACCTTCGAGAAGATGGTTGAGAATATATGCGCGCTTCTTCTTATCGGTTTCAGTCGCAAGCAGATGCTTGGAGAGCAGGACTTCATTGACGGTGGATGCAACTTCGGCTACCATAATGCGGTAGTCGTGATTTGCATAGTCGTTGGCCTCAGAGGAGAAATAGGAGTGCATTGCGTGACCGAGCTCATGCGCCATGGTGTAGGCATCATCCAGCGTATCGGTATAGTTGAGCAGAACAAACGGATGCACACCGTAGACGCCGCTGGAGAACGCGCCGGTCGTCTTACCCTTGTTTTCGTAAACATCCATCCAGTGATTGTTGTACGCTTCATCGAGAAGCTCGGCGTACCGCTGTCCGAGCGGTGCAGCGGCAGCTTTGACAAGATCCTTTGCCTGGTCATAGGTAACAGTGAAATCAACATCGTCGATCATCGGTACATACAGGTCATACATGTTGAGTGTTTCAAGACCAAGCACCTTCTTGCGCAGTGCGAGGTAACGCTTCATTGTCGGAAGTCCCTCATGAATGGCATCGATGAGAGAATCGTATACGGAGACAGGTACATTGTTGGAGAACAGGGCGCGCTCACATGCGCTGTTGTAGCCGCGAACATCAGAGAAGTAGGTATCCATCTTGACAGAGCCTGCGTACATTGCAGCCAGTGTGTTGATAAACTTCTTGAATTCGCCGAAGTATGCTTCAAAGGACTCACGGCGGACACGTGCGTCCTTGGATTCACGGAATACCGCAAAATTTCCGTGCGTCAGCTGAATGTTTTCGCCGTTTTCACCCTGGATGGTCGGGAAGGTCATGTCGACCGACTCGAACATATCGAACGTGTTGGAGGAAGCCTGCGCCGCGTCGCCGAGCATGGCAAGCATCCGTTCTCCCTTGGCATCCAGCGTATGTGCGCGGCCGCGTGCGGTGTCCTCAAGAATATGACGGTAGCCGGACAGTGCCGGGTCTGCCATATAACCGTTCAGTGTTTCTTCGTCGATAGAAAGCACTTCGGGATCGAAGAACGAAACTGCGGTGGAGAATGCAACATACAGATTGACGGCTTTTCCTTCCATGTTCTGATTGTCCGGATCGCCGTTGTCACCGGACTTGCAAAGAGATGCATATGCATAAACGAGCTCTACAGCCTGCGCTGCCGCATACAGCTTATCCAGTCCGTTCTTCAGCGATTCGACCGATGCTCCGAGCGTGCCTTCCAATGCCGGAAGCTCAGCGACAAGCGCTTCTGCTTCGGTATATGCTGCTTCCCAAGCAGCACGGTTTGCGTAAATGTGTGACATGTCCCACTGGTAACGCGGGTCCATATCGGCTCTTGCTTTGTATTCCATAATGAGAAATACCTCCTTGAAAAATCTATCTATTATTATAACAGATTTCAGCATAAAAGTCAACCTTGAAAAAATAGAGCGTAAAAAATCAGAAAACTCTTGCGTTTTTTGCTGTCATGCTGTATAATGAAATCAATGAAATTGCTACAACAAGGAGGATAACCATATGCTGCAATTATATCCCGTTTTTTCCGATCATGCGCTGTTTCAGTGTGCATCAACGCTGACTCTGCGTGGTATCACAGATCCTGGTGCTGTCCTTGAGGCGGACATTCTCGCTTGTGAGAGGAGTGTCGCTCACGGTCAGGCTGATGCCGACGCAGACGGTACCTTTGCGCTGACGCTCGACACACCCGCAGGCTCGTTTGACGTTTATGAGATCAAAGTCACCGCCGGCACGGAGTCTGTCACCCTCTCTGATATTCAGTTCGGTGAGCTTTGGATTGCTTCCGGTCAGTCGAACATGGAAATGGGAAACTGGCATCAACCGGAATATTACAAAATGGCAAATGACATCATCGGTACCGGTATTCGTGTCTACTCGATTGCCTACCATAAGGACGGTGCCGATCAGGAGAAATTCTCGATCACACCGGAAGACGATACGCCCGGCTCCTGGCTGGTCGCAGACGGCAAATGCAACTGGGGCGGCGTTTCTGCCTGCGCAACGGCGTTTGTCTATGATCTTGCGAAGAAATTCAGGGCACTTGGCAAAAACGTTCCCGTCGGTTATCTGAACGTTTCGTGGGGCGGTACGCCGATCAATGGCTGGATCCCGCTCGATGTGCTCGACGCCGATGAAATCAGCCATGCATTTATGGAAGAGCAGGGCAGATATCCGCTCGAGGAGAAGTGGAATACCTACGGCGGCGGAAACTTCCAGCAACCAGCGGCAATGTATAACCGCAAAATCGCACCGATTCGCGGTCTGAAAGCACGCGGCGTCATCTGGTATCAGGGCGAAAACGAGGTCGGTGTGGAGTGGTCGCACCGCATTTATGCAAACGCGCTCCGCGTATTCCACCGTCATTACACGGAACTGTTTGCCGCTGATCCTGCATCTTTCCCGATGATCTCCTCGCTGATCTACCCGTGGGTTTACGGAAACGACGGTGAATGTATGCGTGCCTATGTCAACGAAGCATTTGTCGAGACAGCAAAGGAATCTCCCGACAAGTTCATCATCTGTCCGGTTGACGATCTTCCGCCGGTCTGGGCTGCCAATCTCGACAATCACCCGATTCATCCGGCGCATAAATACCGCCTCGGCTCCCGTATGGCAAAGCTCGCACTTGCCAATGTCTACGGTCAGACCGGTCAGCGCGCACCGGCAACGCTGGATTCATATGAGATCTCGGGAAAGCGCATGATTCTGAAATTCGCCGATGTCGGATGTGGCCTGTATGTCAGAGACGGTCACGTCGACGGACTGTATATTGCTGGTGAAGACAAGCTGTATCTGCCGGCAGAATGTGAAATTCTCTCTGCCGATACGATGGCGGTCTGGCATCCGTATCTGGAACAGCCTGTCCATGCGGCGTATGACATTTCCTCGTTTGCCTGCGGTGCGAATCTGTGGGCTGGGGAATATCCTGTCGCTCCGTTTGCAACGGATATACAGAGCCGTGAACTGATCCGCCTGGAATCGATGCCGTTTACCAATCCCGATCTTGTCAGCGTCTGGGAAACGCGCATGAATCCGTCACAGGTGCCGCTGGAGGTCTATTACTTCCCGATCTGGAAGGCTCTGCCGGAATCCGAGGTCTGTCAGGACAATGCTTTTGTCGAGATCACAGAGGGATACGCACATTCCATCCGTATTTCCGGCAATCGCAATCCGATCGGTGCATATGTCAGTGCAACCGAATATCATAAGCTGAATATGCAGAAGTATTCCGCAATCGAGCTTGATCTTTATCACAGAGGCAAGGTGACAGGGTATCTTGAATTTGTTTACGCCATGGAAAATGGGGTGCAGACCACCGTTCAGCGTCCGATCACGGAATCCGAAGGTGCGCCGTATACCTTCCAGCGATACACAGCAGACCTGACAAACCTGCCGGACGGTCGTATCTCACAGCTGCGCTTTGTTTTCTCGGTTAAGGACAATCAGGCGCTGTACTATGTCAACATTGCCAAGATCGTTCTGAAACCGTAATTTTGCAGGAGGAATCATTCCATGAAAACGTTTGCTTGCAGCTTTTGCCATCGGGGTTTACTCGGCGGAGGTTTGTTCCTCGACCATCAATCACTTACGTATAAGACAAATAAGCTGACCGTTGATAAAAAATACAGAAATTTGGTTTTGCCGCTGCTGCAAATCGACGAAATTACATGGAAACAGATCGTATTTCCGATTGCCGCCGTTCATATGAAAAACGGGGAATCCTACAAATTTTTGATTTTCAACAAAAACCGTTTTATAAAATGGTTTAATGCGTATTCACAATCCATTCAGAATGCAGATCAGATTTGATCCGAAAGGAGTACACATGAAACTTACAGAAAACAGAAAAGCACTTGTGTCCATTTATCTGTCAGGAAAACAGCTTTCCGACAAAAACAGCACCGCACTGTATGCGGCAAAGGAGCTTCGTTACTACCTTGACCGAATGACCTCCGCATCCATTCAGATTGAGGAAGCCGGAGAGCCGAAGTCCGGTATTTACGTCGGCGATATCGCAGGCATTGATGTCTCCGATCTTGGCGAGGACGGATTCCGTATCGTCACGGACGGTGACCGTCTGTGCATCGCAGGCGGAAACCGCGGTGTCATCTACGGTGTTTATGAATTCCTCGAATCGCTCGGATGCCGCTTCTTTACGCACAACTGCGAAAAGATTCCGACGATTCCAGATCTTTGCATCGGCGAATATGACGTCCGGCAGGTTCCGCGCATCGAATACCGCGAGCACAACTATGCCGATGCGGTACAGAATCCGCGCTTTGCTGTTCGCTGCCGCTTCAACGGTGCACACCACCGTATTCCGGCGCGTATGGGTGGTTATATGCCGTATGCATGGTATGTCCATACGTTTGAAACGATGGTTCCGCCGTCTGTCTACGGGGAAACGCATCCCGAGTATTATTCTCTGATCGATGGTAAGCGTGTTGTCCGCGACGGCGGCAGAACACAGCTGTGTCTGACCAATCCCGAGGTCTATGAGGTCTGTGTGAAAGCGGTACGCAAAGCACTTACGGAACGTCCCGATGCACGTATCATCTCCATTTCCCAGAACGACTGGCACGGCAACTGTCAGTGTGAGAACTGTCTGGCGGTCGACCGCGAGGAAGGCTCTCCGGCGGGTACGCTTCTGCGCTTTGTCAACCGGATTGCCGAGACGCTGGAAGACGAGTTCCCGGATGTAATTTTTGACACGCTCGCTTACAATTATTCCCGTCCCGCATCCAAGATCACCCATAACCGCAAGAACGTCTGCGTCCGTCTCTGCTCTATCGAAGCGTGCTTTGCACATCCGTTTGAAACGTGTGACGACGAATCCCGCAATGTCACCCGTCCCGACGGCACCAAGGCGAACTTCATCACCGACCTGCGCGACTGGGGCAAGGTCTGCGACCGTATGTACATCTGGGACTACACGACCTGCTTTGCGCACTATCCGACGCCGCATCCGAACTGGCGTGTGCTGCAGCCGAATGTACAGGCAATGGTCAACAACAATGTCCGCGGTATTTTCGAGCAGGCGAACGGTGCATCGCGCGGCGGCGTTGACTTCAACGAGCTGCGTCTGTATCTGATCTCCAGGCTCCTTTGGGATCCGTGGTGTGACATCGAGCGTCACAAGCGCGAATTCATGGAATATTTCTACGGGGATGCCGCACCGTATCTTGCGCAGTACCTCGATCTTCTCTGCGACACAGCAGACAAGGAAAACATTCATGTCGGCTTCAACGACAATCCTGTGCACGGCTTTCTCCGCGAGGAACTGCTCGATCAGTACGATGCGCTGTTTGACCGTGCAGCAGAAGCCGTCCGCGGCGATCCGCTGCGTCTGTGGCGCGTCGAGAAGAACCGTCTGTCGATCCGCTATGTTCGCATCAAGCGTGCATCGATGCTGCGCGGTGAGTACGATCCCGAGGTCATCAACCAGTTCTTCTCCGACTGGCGTGCATACAATCTCTCCCGTCTTGACGAGTGGGCAAACATTGAAACATCGCACAGAGCCTTTATTGAGGGCAAGTGGCGCGGTGTTGAATATTTTGAACACTGGACAGGCGAGGAACAGGAACTGTTCTGATTTCAAAATTGCATAAAGCAAGGGCAGTGGTCTATCATGGATCACTGCCCGGATTTTTATTCGATTGTGATTTCGATGTCGCCGGAAGTCGATTGAATCACACACAGAGGAGCATGGGGGACATCAGCGGGGACTTCAACATCACCGCTGATACATTTCACGCTGAATCGCTTCCCTGTGGAGAGGGAACCTTCGATATCACCGGAGGTTGTTTCAAAGACCGGTCCGTTCGCTGCATCAAGCCCCGTAAATGAAATGTCACCGGATGTAGTTTCCAATGTGAGGGTGTTTTGAGAGGTAATGGCAGCAGCGGATATTTCACCGCTTACCGTCATTGCATGAAAGGTATCACCGGTATGTACATGATCAAGCATAACATCACCGGAGGTGGTCTGCAGAAGGATATGTTCCGAATTGCTTGTCCAGACGCAAACATTTCCGCTTGTTGTTTTCATGGTCAGCGAATCGCTTGTCAGATCTTTTGCGAAAAGCTCACCGGATGTGCTCTCAAACTGTACCTGCTTGATTTCCGCCGCTGAATACAGCCAGATATTTCCGGAAGCTGACTGCACTTCCAGCGCATCAAAATGCATATCATCCAAAAACAGCACAATCTGTTCCGATTCTGTACGAAAATCATAACCGATTCTCTCATACCACGGACGCAAATCGCGGCGGGTAATATACAGGACACGATCACGGTAACCACATTCCGTAAAAATCGAATTTCCATCGTTATACGATAACACACACGGCGAGGTGATCTCCAGATCCTGATACTCCGGAAATGCAGAACGGGTTTGAGGTGTCATAATGATGACATCGCACGATGCTCCATCAATGATGATCTTATCATACGGACGGTCAAGCGGTGTCAGTTCCGGTTCATAGTTTACCGTATTGAAGCCGCTTACATGAAATCCGACCGAATAAAATGCAACTGTAATCAGAATCACACCGATTGCAAGAAACAGCAATGCGGCAAAAACCCACGGTTTTTTTGACTTTACCATAACTACGCTCCTTTCTCATGTACGGAAGAATCCGGCAATGCCGCGAAATACCAATTTTACAGTGGATACAAAAAAGACAGCGAACGGAGCAAGCAGCAATCCGCCGAGAATGGCAAGTCCCACACAGACAAGCCCTCCGCCAAGCGTAAGCAGAAACGGTGCGATTCCGCTCGTTGCAAGCAGTACAACTCCAGCCCCAATCCCGACAACACCGACTGCCGCCAGTGCAATAACAACGGCAAAAAGCGAAATTACCAGCGCACCACCGATGACGACAAGCGAGAAAACCACTGCAAACAGGACAATCAGCAGGGTAAGCACAACCGTCCCCCAGACAGGTGAGGTCAGAATGAGCAGAACGACTGCCCATGTCGGCAGGGAAATGTTCTTCCACCGTTTAACTTTTGCGGGTTCACTTGCAGGTGCTGCTGTGTTCGTTTCGGACTGTGTGTTATGGAATGACGGTTGTGGCTGTATGATCGGTACGGGATTCGGTTCTGCGCGGAAGGTATGAATCTGCTCTCGGATTTCGTCCCAGCTGCCGACCCGCGCGACGGCTTCTTCTTCTGTACAGCCCTCGTCCATCGCTTCATCGATCATTTCGGTATAGTAGTCGAGCAGGGCGGTAAGCTCCTCGGGCGGAACAGATGCGGCGTTGAGCCTGACCGCGGCTAAAAACTGTTGTTTATTCATCATCGGTCGCCTCCTGTGTTACAAAGTGATAGATCGCCATGATTTCCTTCCATTCCTCGGCAAATGCGTCAAGCCGTGCGCGTCCGGCATCGGTGATGTGATAGTATTTGCGCAATCGACCGTTGTGCTCCACGGAATAGACAGTCAGACAGTCCGCCGCCTCCAGCCGACGCAGAATCGGGTATAAGGTCGACTCGGAAATTGCGACAAAGCGGCTGATTTCACGGACGATGGCATAGCCGTAGGAATCCTTGTTTTTGATCGCGGCAAGCACGCAGATATCAAGCAGACCGCGTTTGAGTTGAATGTCCATAGAATCCTACCTTTCTGGAATTATGAGGGTGATTTTGCACGCGATCTGATCGCGGACAAAAACGTTGTCCAAAGACAACAAAAGACACAAAACCTGCGTGAAAGAGTTTTTTCACGCTATACCTTCTTTCATGTTATATTATACAACACATAGTATGGTTTGTCAAGAGGTATCGCAGAGAAAATGTGATTATTTCGCTTGCATTTTTTAGCGGAGTATGGTACAATAGAAACAACAAAAAACAAAATTTGGAGGCAGACATGACAAACCGCGAGAATACGCTGCGTACCATCCGATTTGAGCATCCCGATCACATTCCGGTTGCGTTCCATGTGACGGAGGCTGTCTTTTATAACTACGATCCGCATGAGGTAGAGGATGTGCTTGCATCTCACCAGATCATTGCCGGCGCGAACCGTATGCGCTGGGATCTGGTATCTGCAAAACGTGCGGCAGAGGAACAGATCACGGAGTTTTACGATGCATTCGGTGTCCGGTGGCGCGGTATCATTGACGGCATCCGCGGCGCGGTCACAGAACATCCGCTTGCCGATCTTTCCAAGGTCGCCGATTATCGTTTCCCGGCACATCCGCTCTTTGATGCCAAATCCGAGCGTGCGCATGTTACGGCACTGAAGGAGCAGGGACATTTTGTGAAAGCGGGACTGGAGCACGGACACACCTTCCTGCGGCTGACGGACCTGTGCGGTTATACCAATACGCTGCTTGCAATGGCAGACGAGGATGAAAATCTGATTTCTCTGATTGCAAAGCTCGAGGAATACAACATGGCGTTCGTTCAGCACTGGAGCAAATGCGGGTACGATATGCTCTCATTCCCAGAAGATCTCGGTATGCAGGTCGGTCCGATGATCTCTCCCGATCTGTTCCGACAGTATATCAAGCCGTCCTATCAGCGTCTGATGAAGCCGGCGCGAGACAGCGGTGCGATCATTCACATGCATTCCGACGGCGACATCCGCACACTCGCAGACGATCTGATCGACGGCGGCGTTGACATTCTGAATTTGCAGGATCTGGTCAACGGCATTGACTGGATCCGTGACCGATATGCCGGCAAAAAGTGCATTGAACTTGACATCGACCGACAGAAAATCACAGTCTTCGGTACAACAGCGGACATCGATGCGCTGATCCGCGAGGAAGTGGAAAAGCTGTCGACACCCGATGGTGGTTTGATGATGATCTACGGATGGTATCCCGGAACGCCGATTGCCAATATCCGTGCGCTGATGGATGCATTGGAACGCTATATGTTTTACTGGAACTGATCTGTTTCCCTGAAATGAAAAGAAAGCTGCTGCCATGAGGCTCAATAACCTCTGACAACAGCTTTTTTGCTTGGTTTTCTTTTATACCGGCAATTCAAGCAGGAATCCTGCCGCAATACCAACCACTGCGGAAATGCAGATGATGATGATCGGGTGGAGCTTGATTTTGAACGTCAGAAATGCCATGACGGCAAACAGGGCAAGGGAGATATAGAACGGGGCACCCGTAAAAACATTTGTGGTAAAGTCGTTCGGGAAGAAGACCGTTGTACCGATGTTGTACACTGCCGCGCCGATCAGACCGATGGCGGCAGGCTTCAAACCGGACATGGCACCCTTGACCGCAGTGGAAGATTTGAAGGCTTCATAACACTTGGCGACGATCAGAATGATGATAAACGACGGCAGAACTACGCCGAGCGTAGCACAGACAGCACCAATGATGCCGGCGAACACGGAGCCAAATTCCTTCATACCCATCTGATTGCCGACATAGGTGGCAATGTTGATGGCAAAGGGACCCGGAGTGGATTCGCTGACGGCAATGAAGTTGACAATCTGCTCGGAGGGCAGCCAGCCCTTCCGCTCGACCTCAGCCTGAATCAGCGGAAGCATCGCATAGCCGCCGCCGAACGTAAACGCGCCGATCAGAAAGAAGGTGTAGAATAACTCGAAAAAGATCATTTCTTATCCAACCTCCTTTTGTTGACGAGCGTTGTGCCAAGACCAAAGAGGGCAGAGCAGACGATGATGACCATAACATTGATGTCGGTAAATGCCGATAATATGAACGCAAAGACCCAGACGATGTAGGAAACCAGACCCCTCGGACACTTTTTGTACATCGACCAGAACGCCTTGACGATCAGCGCAAGGACACCGGCACGGATGCCGAAGAACGCATACTGCACAGCGCGCAGCTCCTGGAACTGTGTCAGCACAAACGAGATCAGCGTGATGATGACAAACGACGGCAGAACAACGCCGAGGGTTGCCGCCATCGAACCGAGGACACCTGCGGTGCGGTAACCGACAAAGGTTGCCGAGTTGATGGCGATCGGTCCGGGCGTGGATTCAGCAATGGCAATGATTTCCAGAATATCGTCATCGGTAATCCACTTCTTGACTTCAACAGTTTCTTTCTGAATCAGCGGAATCATCGCATACCCGCCGCCGAACGTGAAGCCGCCGATCTTCATAAAGGTCAGAAACAGCTGC
Source organism: Oscillospiraceae bacterium (assembly GCA_015064785.1). GTDB lineage: Bacteria > Bacillota > Clostridia > Oscillospirales > CAG-272 > RGIG3925. The sequence continues at coordinate 1,053 of SVRM01000002.1, read as the reverse complement.
AGGATGCGGGATGCGCGTGTATCTTTGGAACTCATTGGGATGTGATTTCTCCTCTCAAAGATATTACTTGACTTCCTCGAACCAGAACTCACCCGCCGTACCGATCCATTCAAGCTGATGGAAGAAGTTCAGACCGACGTTCATCAGACGTGCACCGGAAGCGGTGAGGTTCAGCGCGTCACAGCGGTACATCTTGTCGGGATCAAGACCCTGCATACGAATCCACAGGCTCTGGTTGAATGTGCGCTGGAAGGTAACGACCGCCAGAAGTGCTTTGGACTTGTCGCGGGAGACATAGCTCCAGATCGCGCGATTCTGTCCGCCGTCATACGGAGAAACAAGGCGGTAAAGATCGCCGTAGTGGATGGTGTCGTAATACTTGTGGTAATTGGCTACCTGCTGCTTTACAAGTACCTTTTCCTCGTCCGTGAAGGTTCTGGGATCCATTTCATAGCCGAAGGTACCGGCCATGGCAACACAGCCGCGGATGTTGTAGTTACAGATGGCATCCTTGTGCGAAACGTGTGCGCCCATGGACGATGCCGGATAGCACAGAGATGTACCGTACTGGATACGGCAGCGGTCGATCGGATAGGTATTGTCGGAGGTCCAGATCTGCGGAGAGTATGCCAGCCAGCCTGCATCGAAGCGTCCGCCGCCGCCGGAGCAGGATTCAAGCAGCAGATCGGGATACTTCTTTGTGAACTTATCAAGGAATTCATAAAGACCAAGCATATAGCGGTGGAAGAATTCCAGTCCGTGTTCGGCATCCAGAAGCGCAGAACCTGCTTCTGTGATGTTGCGGTTGAAGTCCCACTTGACGTAGTCGATGTCGTAATTGTCAAGAACGGAGGACATCTGCTCAAAAATGTTGTCGCGGACATCCTTGCGCGAGAAGTCGATGACATACTGCTGTCTGCCTTCCGTTGCGGGTCTGCCGGGAACGTGAATATGCCAATCGGGATGTGCGCGGAACAGATCGGAATCAGGGCTGATCATTTCCGGCTCATACCAGATACCGAACTTCAGACCCATGCCGTGAACGGTATCGGT
>SVRM01000088.1 GCA_015064785.1 Oscillospiraceae bacterium | reverse complement strand
CAAGCAGAAGTTTGTCGATGCAGGCGGTCGTGTCGACAAGTTCAAGAAGCGTCTCAGCATGTCGGCTGGCAACAAGTAAGCCGATATCCGGATTACCGAATAAGATGGGTGCATATCGCCGTTGGCGTGGCACCCTTTTTATTTTTCCGTGGCGCATAATCCGGAAAAACCATAAAAGAATGAAGGAAAAAGGCAGGTGGATGAAATGAAAGAACTGTTGCAGGAGGACGGCATTGTTGCGTCGCAGGCGGTGCTGGTCGGACTGATCACACGTGACCGCGATGCAGACGAATGCGAAATTTCCATGAACGAGCTGGAGCGTCTGCTCGATACCGCAGGCGGCTCCGTCTATGCGCGCATGGTGCAGGCAAAGGATACGCCCGATACCAGAACATGCATCGGCTCCGGTAAGGTCGAAGAGCTCGCGGAGCTTTGCCGCGGAGGCGATATCAAGCTGGTGATTTTCGACTGCGATCTGTCACCGGCGCAGATCAAAAACCTTGAAAAAGAGCTGGATGCGCAGGGGGACATCCGTGTCATTGACCGTTCGATGCTGATTCTCGACATCTTTGCACTTCACGCAACCAGTGCCGAGGGTAAATTGCAGGTCGAGCTGGCACAGCTGAAATATACGATTCCGCGTCTGTCCGGTCACGGCAGTGAAATGTCACGGCTTGGCGGCGGTATCGGTACGCGCGGTCCCGGTGAGTCGAAGCTCGAATCCGACCGCCGTCACATCAAGCGCCGTATTGCCGCACTGGAGGAGGACATCCGCAATTTAGAGGCGGCACGTGCGACCCAGCGCAAGCAGCGTGAAAAATCGGGTCTGCCGAAGGTTGCTGTTGCAGGGTATACCAACGCCGGGAAGTCCACTCTGCTCAACGCGCTGACCGGTGCCGGAATTCTGGCGGAGGACAAGCTGTTTGCGACGCTTGACCCGACGACAAGAAAGTTTGAACTGCCGGATGGAACCGAGATTCTGCTCACAGACACTGTCGGCTTTATCCGCAATCTGCCGCACCATCTGATCAGCGCGTTTCGATCGACGCTCGAGGAAGTGCTGTATGCCGATGTGATCCTCGTTGTGCTGGACTTCTCCGATCCGGAGTGTGATGCACAGCTGGCGGTTACAAAACAGCTGATTACGGAGCTGGGTGCCGGCGACAAACCGATTCTCTATGCGCTGAACAAGTGTGATGTCCGTGCGGTGGGTGCCATCAAGCCGGCGGATGCCGATTCCGCACATACGGTGGAAATCTCCGCTTTGACCGGTGAGGGGCTGGAGGCGCTGATTGCCATGCTCGGGGAGATTATCCGCGAGGGCAAGCGCGATCTGTGGTATCATTTCGGACATGCAGAGGGCGGTCAGGCATCCCAGCTATATAAATATGCCGCAGTTCTGCGGTGCGAATACCTTGAGGACGGCATGTATCTGCTTGCGACCTCCGACAAGAAGGCGCAGGGGATGTTTGCGGCCTATCTGTGTGACAAGCCGGAGGGGATCGACGACTGATGGCGGCAGAGGAGCTTTATGTCACATTGGAAAAGGAAGCGTCTGCTTCCTTTATTGAAAAGAAATCGGAATTCATCGGGTATGCCTGTCCGTGCAAAACAGAGCAGGAAGCGCTGGACTTCATCGCAAAAATCCGAAAAAAACATGCGGATGCCAGGCATAATGTGTATGCCTACCAAATTAAGGAAAACAACATTGCGCGGTTTACCGATGACGGTGAACCGCAGGGGACTGCCGGTATGCCTGTGCTGGACATCATCAAAAAAACAGGTTTTACCGACGCCTGCATCGTTGTGACACGATACTTCGGCGGCATTCTGCTCGGAACCGGCGGGCTTGTGCGCGCTTACTCCCATGCGGCAAAGCTGGCGGTGGAGGCGGCGCACATCATCACCTATGAGCGGTTCATCACCTGTGAGGTCATCTGTGACTATACCGATTACGACAAGCTGCGTGCGTCCTGTCAGGGCGTGGGAATGCTTGTGGACGGTGTGGACTTTGCCGCAGATGTGACCCAGCGTCTGGCGATCCGTGCGCCGGAATACGAGGCGTTCTGCGCGATGCTGACGGAGCTGACAGGCGGTACGGTTCTGATTGATGAAACGGGCAGCCGTTTTGATTTTCTGCCGGGAGCGTAAGATCTCCCGGCATTTCTCACGGATTTGCGGAAATTGTGTATCCTTTCATGGGAATGCGGCGTTTTTTTGCGAATTTTGCGGAAAAGAAAAAAGGGTATTGCACAGCATGTGCGTATTTTAGATACAGATTGGCGAAATTTGTGTATGAGGGGTGCCGCAGTTGACCATTCGTGAACAGCTGGAAGCAAGAGAATATGAAACCCTGTCAGTTTATGCGCAAAAAGCGGCGGAAAGTGCCGGACGGCTGCGCACGGAGGACATGTGCGAATACCGCACCGCATATCAGCGCGACCGTGACCGCATTGTTCATGCAAAGGCGTTCCGGCGGCTGATGCACAAAACGCAGGTATTTCTTTCCCCTGAAGCCGATCATTATCGTACACGGCTGACGCATACGCTGGAGGTTATGCAGATTGCGCGAACCGCCGCACGTGCGCTGTTTCTCAATGAGGATCTGTGCGAGGCGATTGCACTCGGTCACGATCTCGGTCATACACCGTTCGGACATGCGGGTGAGGCGGTATTGAAGCAATGCTATTCTCCCGATTTTACCCATGCGGCACAGAGTCTGCGCGTGGTGGATGTCCTGGAACGTGATGGGATGGGACTGAATCTGACGCATGAGGTGCGTGACGGTATTCTCCAACACACAGGTACCAATCTTGCCTGTACCGCAGAAGGACGCATCGTGAAATTCGCCGACCGCATTGCGTATATCAACCATGACATTGACGATGCTGTACGTGCCGGCGTTCTTACCGAGCAGGAAATTCCGTCCTCTTTGCGGGAAATTCTCGGGGAAACGCACAAAAAGCGCATCGATACAATGGTTTCCTCGCTGATCCGTGCCAGCGCAGGCAGTCCTGAGATCCGTATGGAAGCTGATGTCGGGGAGGCAATGCTTGCACTGCGGGCATTTCTGTTTGAACGGGTCTATCTCAATCCGGATGCCAAACAGGATGAGGATAAAGCAATGGCGATGCTGTCTGAGTTGTATGCATATTTTCTTAGAAATCCGGACAAAATGCCGCAGGAATTTCTGCCGGCCGCAGATGACGGAGAACCGGTGGAACGCCATGTGTGCGATTATATTGCAGGGATGACGGACAGGTATGCCATCCGGGTCTACTCGGATATTCACATCCCGAAAAAATTCCGCGGATTTACCACAACCGCTCCGGAAATTGATTGAAGACTGTTGACAATGAATAAAAAGGAGGAACCTCATGGCATTGCCGGAAGGCTTTCTGGAAGATCTGAAATTCCGCAATCCCATTGAGGATGTCATTTCTTCCTATGTATCCCTGAAGCGGGCCGGCTCGAATCTCGTTGGGCTGTGTCCGTTTCACAATGAAAAATCGCCGTCCTTTACCGTGTTTCCCGCAACGCGCGGCTTTTACTGTTTCGGCTGCGGCGCGGGCGGAGATGCAATCACCTTTATCATGAAGGCGGAAAACCTTGATTATATCGGTGCGGTGGAGCATCTGTGCAAACGGGTCGGTATGGAGCTGCCGGAGGACGACTACACGAAAAAGCGCGGCGATAGCGACGTGAAAAAAGCGCGTGTGTTTGCCGCCAACCGCGACGCCGCGCGGTTTTTCCATGATATGCTGTCAAAGCCGGAGGGGCAGGCGGGTCTTGTCTATCTGCGTTCCCGCGGGCTTTCGGATTCCGTGATCCGCAGATTCGGTCTGGGATTTGCACCGGATGAGTTCACACTGCGCAAAAACCTGTTCCTTGACCACATGCTGGGACTGGGCTACACCGAAAAAGAACTGCTGGCATCGTTTCTCTGCGCAAAATCGCAGAAGAACGGACGGCTGTATCCGATTTTCCGCAACCGCGTTATGTTTCCGGTCATCGACATCACCGGCGAGGTTGTGGCGTTTGGCGGTCGTGTTATGGATGATTCCAAGCCGAAGTATCTGAACTCCTCCGATACACCCGGCTTCAAAAAGAGCAGGACGCTGTTTGCCATGAATTATGCAAAAAATGCGTGTGCCGAGCGGCTGATTCTGTGCGAGGGCTATATGGATGTCATCGCAGTTCATGCTGCCGGAATGGCGAACGCCGTGGCGACGCTCGGTACTGCGATTACGGCCGAGCAGGCACGGATCATGGCACGCTACACCAAAGAGGTTGTCATTGCTTACGATATGGACGATGCCGGACGGCGTGCGGCAGAGAAGGCGATTCACCTGCTGGACAGCGTCGGCGTCAGAACAAAAATTCTGAAGCTGAACGGCGCAAAGGACCCGGACGAATTCATACGGAAATTCGGCGCCGATGCGTTTCGTCTGCGGCTTGATGACAGCGAAAACCAATTTGATTACCGCTGTTCCACAGTCATTGCATCGCATGACCTGGAGGACTTCAATGACCGCATGGCGTGTATTGCGGAGCTGACAGCCCTGCTTGCGACCCTGCATACCGATGTTGAGCGTGATGTCTATATCGGCAGAATTTCGGAAAAGCTCGGTGTCAGCCGGGAAAGTCTGAAAAACGACGTTCTCCGCTCCCGAAAGCGGCAGGAAAAATCACGGGAAAAAGAAGAAACCCGCCGGCAGATTCAGCAAAGCGCCGGTTACGGCGACCGCATCAATCCGGAACGGTCAAAATACCGCCGGGCGGCATCTGCCGAGGAATCGGTGCTCGGAATTCTCCTGTTGTATCCGGAACTGCTGCAACAGGTCATTGCAAAGGACGGAGTCGCACTGCGTGAGGAGGAATTTCTCACCGCATTCAACCGCCGCGTCTTTGCGTTTCTGCTGCAATGTACCGAAGAACACGGGCATTTCGATATCGGTTATCTCGGTGAGGCATTTACCGATGAGGAAATCGGACGGATCACTGGAATGATGGTCGCGCGTACCAAACTGACGAAGAATGATATGTCCGTCATCCGTGACAACGCGGCTGTTCTGCGTGCCGAAGGCATCCGTGAAAAGCAGCACAGTACGGAAGCAACCACGGAAGATTTACAAAATCTCATCAACCGCCGACGCGGCTGTTGATTGGATCTGATAGAGAAAACGAACGGTATCTGCGCTGTCCCCGGACAGTGGGAATGGCCGTATCAAAGAAAGGAAGCACACATGAGTACACAGGAAACCAAACAGACCCCGGAGCAGGAAAACCGCCCCAAGGAAAAAGGCTATGAGATCAAAGAACTGATCAAGCGAGGCAAAGCCAAGGGTACGCTGTCTCAGGGCGAAATCATGGAGGCACTCGAGGACGTCGATTATGATATCGAGCAAATCGAAAAGCTCTATGAAACGCTGGAAAACATGGGCATTGAAATCACCGGCTACATGGATGCGCCCGACTTCGATCTGGAAAACGAGGTCGCACAGCTCGAATCCGCCGAGGAAATGGAAAAGATGCTCATCCAGGAAGGTCTTGCCATCGATGACCCGGTGCGCATGTATCTGAAGGAGATCGGCAAGGTGCAGCTGCTTGACAGCGATGCAGAACTGAATCTGGCGGAAATCATGTATGACGGCAAACGTGCCAAGGAAGAAATTCATCGCGCAGAAAAGGACGGCAGAGAGTTGGACGCGGAAACACTTGCGGCACTCAAAAAGCGTCAGAAGGACGGTATCAATGCAGAAAAGCAGCTGGTCGAATCCAACCTGCGTCTCGTTGTATCCATTGCAAAGCGTTATGTCGGCAAGGGTATGTTCTTCCTTGATCTGATTCAGGAGGGTAACCTCGGTCTGATGAAGGCGGTTGATAAGTTCGATTACAAGAAGGGCTACAAGTTCTCCACATATGCCACCTGGTGGATCAGACAGGCGATTACACGTGCGATTGCAGATCAGGCGAGAACCATCCGCATTCCCGTGCATATGGTCGAAACCATTCACAAGGTTTCCCGTGTGTCCAGACAGCTTTTGCAGGAGCTCGGGCATGAAGCATCTGCCGAGGAAATCGCAGCGGAAATGGATATGAGTCCGGATAAGGTACGTGAGATCATGAAGATCGCGCAGGATCCGGTTTCTCTGGAAACACCCATCGGCGAGGAAGAAGACAGCCATCTCGGCGATTTCATCGAGGACGATACCTCTCCCGCACCGGCAGAAGCTGCTTCCTATACCCTGCTGCGTGAACAGCTGTGTGAGGTTCTCTCCACGCTGACCCCCAGAGAGGAAGAGGTTCTCAAGCTGCGCTTCGGTCTGAAGGATGGCCGCACCCGCACACTGGAGGAGGTCGGTAAGGTGTTCAATATCACCCGTGAACGCATCCGTCAGATTGAAGCAAAGGCGCTGCGCAAGCTGCGTCATCCCAGCCGCTCCAAGAGACTGAAGGATTATCTCGATTGATGCGGAAAACGCACAATTTTCAAACGCGGGAAACACATATCGTCACAATGCACTAAATGGGACGACTGATTTTGTGCAACTGTGATAAACGAATCGTGATAATGCCAAAATTGACCAGGGCTGTTTTGTGCGATATGCTCACAAAATTGTCAAAAAAAGTGTCAGAAAACTGTGAATCTCCTGTTTTTTTCACGACAGTTTTTGAAAATAAACGAAAACAGGTCTTGACATTGACGCGATTTTGGTGTAAAATATATCAGAACCATAATACGTTTATTGTTTATGAGGAGGATCTTTCGAAATGAAGAAAAAGTTAATAAGCCTCGCTCTGCTTGCAGGCTTGATTCTGTCTTCGTTCACAGGCTGCGGCGCATCTGAAGATGATGCACCTGCTGCTGATGAGTCGACCAGAACGACGACCATTACCCTGACCGCAATTACCGGTGATTCTACCACGCCCGATGCCATCCGGGAAGTTCAGGCGGCTATGAATAAGCTGACGAAATCCGAATACAAGACCCAGGTCATTCTTCAGCTGAAGACCGAAGATGATTATGTGGAATTCATCGACAGCCAGGTTGAACAGATCGAGGCTGAAATTGCAGCGGAAGAAGAAGCAGAAGCAAAGGCAAAGGAAGAAGCCAAGAAGAAGAAGGAAGCGGAAAAGGCTGCAAACGCCAACAAGAAGAACCGCTCTAAGTGGACCACCACTACAAAGGCTGAAACCGAGGATACCACTGCCGATACGCAGGCGATGACCCTCGACGAATACGGCCGTGAAGTTGCAAAGTATCCCGAACTCGAAGGCACGAGCCTCGATATCCTCTTCATTACCGGTCTTGACATGCTTCAGGATTTCGTTGAAAAGGAATATCTGCAGTCCCTGGATGACGAACTGAACAACAACTCCAAGCTGCTCAAGAAGTATATCTATCCGACGTTCCTGTCCGCAGGTAAGGTCGATGGTACCACCTATGCTGTTGTCAACAACAGACTGATGGGCGAATATACATACCTCCTCATCGATAAGGCACTGGCTGACAAGTATAAGCTGTTCCCGGACGAAGTCAAGTCTCTGCTTGACTGCGAAGCGTTCCTCGATTCCGTCAAGGCAAACGAACCCGATGTTGTTCCGCTGAACCAGGAAATCGACCTCAACTATGTTCAGTATGTAACCGGCGAACGTACCGTAATCGGTAATATTATTAAGCCGACCTTTACGACTGCGAACAAGGCACTCCCGAAGAGTCTTCTGAGCGTTGACGATTGGGTCAACCATAATGTCCTCATGGATAAAATGAAGGATCAGGGTTATATCGGCAGCGGCGACAAGTACGCCATTGAAATTGTCAAGGGCTACATCACCACGCCCGAAGAACAGAACTGGGAAGAAAACTACTACGTTGTTGAATACGAAAAGCCCATTTCTCAGGACGCAACCGTATTCACTGGTATGTTTGCAGTTTCCGCATATGCATCTGACCTCGAAAGATGTATGGAAATCATCACCATGCTCAACACCGACGGTGCTCTGCGTGATATCTATGCATATGGCGTTGAAGGCGAGAACTGGGAACTCAACGAAGACGGTACGGTTCATATGCTGAACAACGACTGGTCTATGGACTTCTACCATTCCGGCAATACCTTCGTCGGTCACGCTCCGGAATCCCTGCCGGCAAACTATGCTGAAATCGGTAAGCTCCAGAACATCGAAACCCTCACCGGTCCGTACATGTCCTGGACATACCTCAACGAAGAAACCGAAGCTCTCTACAACGAATATGTTGCAGAAGCTGAAAAGATTCTCGCTGATTTCGATGCAGCCGCTGACCGTGTTGCATATGCAGAAACCTTTACAGCTGATCTGAAGGCTGACACCGAAAAGACACACATCATCAACAAGATGACAGATAACAATGGTGATAATAACTTTGTTATCTCCTATAACGAATTCCACGAAACGATGTACGGTGCAGGCTGATTGTAACTGAATATCAATGAAACACAATGGTGAGGGCGGCAGGTTCCGCTCTCACCTTTTGTAATTTGGGGGTAGAATATGAATTTTTCGATGTTTATGCCGGTCGATTTGAAATCCGGCATCGGTTGTGTAAAGGAAAATAAGAGCTGCTTTGCGCTTGGCGGACATGCGCTTCTGGTAACAGGGCGTCATGCGGCTAAGGCGTGCGGTGCGCAGGAGGATGTCATTGCAGTGCTGGATGACCTCGGTATTGCACACACGGTGTATGACTGTATCGGTGAAAACCCGCTGATGTCGGTTTGTCATGCCGGCGGTCAGAAGGCCCATGCGGTCGGCGCGGATTTTGTCATTGGTATCGGCGGCGGCAGTGCCATGGATGCGGCAAAGGCAATCGCAGCATACGCGGCAAATCCGACATTGTCAGGAGAGGCACTGATGACGGCGAACCGCGAAAACCGTTCGCTGCCGATCATTTTGATCCCGACGACCGCTGGAACGGGCAGCGAGGTCAATCCTTATGCCGTGCTGACGCTCGACGGACAGGATAAGAAGTGGACCTTCAAGGACTATGAACAGGCATATGCAAAATATGCGTTCCTCGATGCACGCTATACGGCATCACTGTCGGAGAAGTATACGCTGTCCTGTGCGCTGGATGCATTTGCACACTGTGCGGAATCGTATCTGTCGCCGAAGGGAGATGCGCTCTCCCGCATGTTTGCGGGCTGGGGTGCGCGCATTTTGTACGCCTTTATCCGCGATTTCAAGGCAGGGGACCCCATCTCCCTTGAAACGAGAGAACAGCTCCTGTATGCCTCCTGCGCGGGCGGAATCGCCATCAACAAGACCGGCACGGGCTTCCCGCATCCGCTTGGCTACAATATTACGCTGATGCGCAGTGTTCCGCACGGTGCAGCCTGCGGCGCGTTCTACCGTGAATATCTGACCTACAATGAATGCGGGGATGCGGCGCTATGCAAGGCTCTGTACGATGCCATCGGTGCAGACGGCGAGGAGATCAAAACCGTGATTCCGGAAAAGGCCGATGTCCGTCTGACGCTGGATACGGATACGATTGCTCTGTTTGTGAGCAAGGTAAAGGGAGCCGGCAACTACAAAAACAGCCCTTATGTCATCAATGAACAGGAAATGACGGAGATTTACACAAGACTGTTCGGTGAGGACGACGCATGATTCGCGGTCTTCACCACATTGCGATTCTGTGCTCTGACAGAGAAGCGTCACTGCGGTTTTATACAGCACTGGGATTTGTTCTGTATGAATCGCACACACGTCCCGAGCGTCATGATGAAATTCTGATGCTGCGCGGTCATGGGATCACGCTGGAGTTGTTTGTTTCCGGCTGCAATCCTGCGCGTGTGACAGGTCCGGAGGCATACGGTCTGCGGCATCTGGCGCTGGCAGTCGATACACTGGAGGAGGTTCTCCGCACACTGACCGAAGCCGGATATGAACCGGAATCGATCCGACGGGATACCTTTACCGGCGAGCGGATGACGTTTGTGAAAGATCCGGATGGACTTCCGATAGAACTGCATGAATAGATGATGGGGAATAGGAAGATGGACGTATACGAAACGCCGCCAATTTTTGAAAATGAGCACTATCTGATTCGTTTTATTCAAGTCGAGGATTGTGCGGACTTGCTTCGCGTTTATTCGGATGAAAAAGCAGCACCGCTGTTTAACTGTGACAACTGCGGCGGCGATGATTTTCATTACACCACCGAGGATCGAATGCGGCAAGCAATCGAATTCTGGCTGCGTGAATACAGTCAGCGATATTATGTACGTTTTGCCGTATGCGATAAACGCATCCATAACACAGCGATCGGAACAATAGAAATCTTCAATCGGAAAGCGGATGATTTCTTCACAGACTGTGGATTGCTGCGTCTGGATCTTCGCTCGGATTATGAAAACGAAACGGAAATATCCTGTCTTCTGTCGCTGATCCTGATGCCGTTTTTTTCGTTGTTTTCCTGTCGTATGATTGCGACAAAAGCGATCCCGGCGGCAACGGAACGGATTTCAGCTTTGCAGAAATTCGGATTTGCGTTATCGGATGAAAAACTGATCGGCGGTCACGACGGAACTGTTTACGGTGATTATTGGATCATCAAACAATAATATAAAAACAAACCTGCTGTAGAACGGAAATCATCCGTATACAGCAGGTTTTATTTGATTTCTTATACGTTGAAACGGAACAGAACGATGTCGCCGTCTTTCATGACATATTCTTTGCCTTCCGAGCGCACCATGCCCTTGTCCTTTGCGGCGGTCATGGAGAAGTCGAAGTTGGCAAGCTCGTCGAAGTTGATGACCTCGGCACGGATAAAACCGCGTTCAAAGTCAGTATGAATCTTGCCGGCAGCCTGCGGTGCCTTGGTACCCTGGGTGATGGTCCATGCGCGGCACTCGTCGGAGCCTGCGGTCAGGAAACTGATCAGACCGAGCAGGGCATAGCTCTCCTTGATGAGCTTGTCAAGGCCGCTTTCCTCGATGCCCATATCTTCCAGGAATGCGCCCTTGTCTTCTGGCGGCAGCTGCGCAATCTCGGATTCGATCGATGCGCAGATTGGAAGGATACCGGAATGCTCCTCATCAGCATAAGCCTTGAGCTTGACAAAGAATTCATTGTCGGACAGGTCGGAACCGACATCGTTTTCGGAGATGTTGGCAGCATAGATGACCGGCTTCATGGAAAGAAGCGGGACATCCGTCAGCATAGCCAGTTCTTCATCCGTCAGTTCCAGTGTGCGTGCGGTTTTGCCGTCTGCCAGCGTGTCGTGAATGCGGTTGAGCAGAGCCAGCTCACCTGCCAGTGTCTTATCGCCCTTCATTGCCTTGGTGACGCGGTCAATGCGGCGGTCGAGCAGCTCGATGTCTGACAGAATCAACTCCATGTTGATGATTTCAACGTCAGAAATGGGATCAATGCGACCTTCGACATGAATGATGTTGGAATCTTCAAAGCAGCGGACGACATGAACAATCGCGTCAACCTCACGGATGTGCGATAAGAACTTATTGCCAAGACCTTCGCCCTGTGCGGCACCCTTGACCAAGCCTGCAATGTCGACAAATTCGATGACAGCAGGGGTTTTCTTGTTCGGGTTGTGGATTTCGGCGAGCTTGTCAAGACGTGCGTCCGGAACAGCGACGATGCCGACGTTTGGTTCGATGGTGCAGAACGGATAGTTGGCGCATTCTGCACCGGCATCCGTGATGGCATTGAACAGAGTAGACTTGCCGACGTTCGGAAGTCCGACGATACCTAATTTCATATGTATGTATCTCCTTAAAAAAATTCAGTATTTTCAGGGGGTATTTGATTGGTGTATTCAAGTTTACACCATTTTTACACCAAAGTTGCGTGGAAATATATATGGGCTATGATTCCTTTTCTGTAAAAGAAAAGGGCACAAAACCACATAATAATTATATCATACAACGCACTTTTTCTCAAGTGCCTTTTTGAAAATAGTTCTCTGGAAATTGTAAATTTTTCAAATGGCATTAAATCTGTGTGCGACTTTGAATGTAATCTTCAAACTCCCTGTGTTTGACCGGTTTTTTTGTCCCGACAAAAAGGACAAACGGACAATTTGGTGTGCGCAGCATACTGTCGATTTTATTGATGCCGATGTTGCTGTATTCGGCGGCTTCCTTGATGGTTAAGGTCATTTTCAGATGCGTGGGGGTTGTATTGATTGTATGGTCCATAGGGACTCCTTTGGTATACATGGTACACGTACTTTTGACTCCTTGTATTTTTTTATTTGCCAAATCCCGGCAGCAGAACGGATATGCCTGTGAAGCCTCTCACAAGGCGGCCGTCGCTGAGCGGTATTTTGTTTGTGTACTGTAAGCCGTATTGAGATGCAAGCTGTTTCACGGACGCACAGAAGCTTTTCTGCGAGAAGGACGCGGGGTAGCATTGTCATCACACCACTGTCGATAAACGCGGAACAGTGCGCCGGAGGATGCCTGTGTTCATGTTGCTTCCGAGCAGACGGCGCATAACGATGCCGATGCGGGACTTACCCTCGCCGCCTTGTCCGATCAGAAACAGCATCTTCTGTCCCTTGGTGGACGGTATCAAACAGTATCCCATAAACTCCTGCAAGGTCACAATGTCTTCTTGTGTCAGAAGCTGCATAAGAAAGTCAAGCCAGCATTTCGGTACATCTGCATCCGGGTTAAAAGTAACCGGCAGTCGATTGCGGCAGTATTCTTTTGCTTCTGTAAAGGTACCGTTCAAAAACAGAGTACCGTTTGCAACGTGGATGCGGTCGGTGTGAAGCGGCAGGGACGGGGTATAGCATTGCAGCCGCAATACCTCAACCAGATCGTGTACGCGTTTGGAGACCGCTCCTGTCACATAGGGGCTGATCCTGTTATAGATCTCCTGTCGCAGAAGTGCTTCATCATCCACCCGTCCGTCTACCGTGAAAAAGGTATCCCCGACGGATATCATCGGGTGTTCCTTTATAAATGCATTGCAGAAAGCGACTTCGTTCAGTTTATGCCCGTCCCACCACGGCGGCATCGGAATGCCGTTCGTCTCGGTACTGCTGACGGTTGATTCTGTCATATCGTTGTAATTCCTCCTTGATTTGTTTGATCAATATAGATTGTTCCTCTCTCGTTCCGTTTTGCAGGATTTCTCGGTAGTACCGCAGTTTTTCATAATCCTGCAGATAACACACAAAATTCGGATGCGGGGTATCTTCCACAGTATGTGGACAATATGTCTCTTTCCAGCGAAGTAGCTGCTGTATTCGGGAATCAATGCATCGCAGAGCATATTGTACTTTGGCTTGATGCCGTTGGTGTTCGGTGCGGTAATCCGACAATGCTTTCGACGGTTCTGTCAGACCGAAATCTTCGGATAACTTGTCGGCGGCTTCTTTTTTCGATATGCCGAACAGTTTTGCTGTGAAGCCGATCACATCCCCCTGCGCACCGCAGGAAAAGCATATGAAACGAGAGTCATAGCCATGGTTGTCATAAATGTGCATAGATGGATTGGTATCCCCATGAAAGGGGCAGAGGATATTGCTTCTGCCCCCGACATCCAATCCATAGCGGATCGCGGCGGATCGGACATCGACATGGGATTTGATATGTTCAAAGATGGTTGCTGCTTGTTATCTCTCCTCTCGGTCATATTCCGGTCGCCGTTGTCTCTGCATACGATGCATCTCATTCATCGCCTGGCGGAT
>SVRM01000087.1 GCA_015064785.1 Oscillospiraceae bacterium | reverse complement strand
GATCTTTCCGCGTAAAAAAGAAATGAGAAAACGCCGTTCAACCGGCGTTTTTCTTTTCGGTTTTCCCCCAATTTCTATTAACAATCAGTTGCCGACAGATTCTATTGAACGAGTTACACGCGCCAGAGCACCTGACTGTTAATCAGGGTGTCACTGGTTCAAGTCCAGTTGGGGGAGCCATAATAAGCCATTCAAGCAAATATGCACCTTTAGCTCAGTTGGTAGAGCAACTGACTCTTAATCAGTGGGTCCCGGGTTCGAATCCCTGAAGGTGCACCAAAGCTTTGAATGGCTTTTTTATATTATGCAGGTATGGACACGCGGCTATCTGCTTCGTAAGTGGAACCGCACTGCGTGTGCATATGAGATCCGTCGGTTTGATGGGATTGAATTTCTTTTTTTGGAGTGGAAGAACGGTGATTATATCTGGGGCGGCAGAGAACCCAAGTGGTATGTCTTCTGCCGTGCATAAGAGATGTGATTTTTCGGCTGCTGCATCATTTTGGTGCGGCAGTTTTTTTTTGCAGCAACTGCTTGATTTGGCGTTGACAAGCCGAAATAATCATGTTATACTGTAAAAAAGAACATTGGAGGACAATAGGGGTTGTTGCAAGTTGAAAACTTGCGGCAACCCGGGGTCACGAAGTGACCCGAATTTCCCGGTTTTCATGCGAAAATCGCATGAAAATACCCCTCGGATGAGGGGAAAGGGAGAACTTCCGGACTGCATTCATGCAGTCCCTTGGGCTGAGGCATGTAAGTGCAACAGCCCGGGGTTTTGTGGCTTTCGTTGATATGCATCAACGATTTTGCTTCGCAAAACCAGCCCCAATTCCACAAAGAAAGGTAGGCTTTCGTAAACGAAGCCATGGTAATTTTTATGGTACAGATTTATCCCGGCACACATGCCGTTCCCTATGAAAACATCGATCTGACAGGTGGTTTCTGGTATGAAAAGCAGAAGCTTGTCCGTGAGGTATCCATGCAGAATGTATACAGGCGTTTTGCTCAAACAGGACGTTTTGATGCATTCCGCTATCAATGGCGCGAAGGAATGCCAAACCGTCCGCACATTTATTGGGATTCGGATGTTGCAAAATGGATGGAAGCGGCGGCATATTACTGCAAGAAACAGCGGGATGCCGAGCTGGAAGCCATTATCGATGATATTGTTGAGGAAATTGCAAAGAACCGCTCCGAGGACGGATATTTCAACTCTTATTTCGGACATCTGGAGCCGGAAAATCGGTTCACACGCCGCAACGATCATGAACTGTACTGTGCCGGACATCTGCTGGAAGCTGCGATTGCCTACCGGGATGCGACAGGAAAAGGAAAATTTCTTTCCCTGATGATTGATTACATCGATCTCATTTACCGTGTGTTTTATGTTGAAAAATCCGCGCCCTTCACCTCACCCGGTCACGAAGAAATTGAGCTGGCACTTGTGAAGCTGTACCGGGCGACCGGAGAACGGAAATACCTCGATCTGGCACTGTATTTTGTGGAACAGCGCGGCACGCCGGTAAAGGAAGACGTGCCGGGGATGATCCACGGCATTGCGATACAGGATCATCTGCCGATCCGCGAGCAGAAGACTGCCGAAGGTCATGCGGTTCGCGCTTGCTATCTGTATTCAGCCGTTGCCGATCTGGCGCTGGAAACGGGTGATGAAACGCTGTTTGATACGGCGAAAACCCTGTTTGACAACATTGTCCGCCGCAGAATGTATGTCACAGGCGCCATTGGGCAGACCTGCGTTGGCGAAATGTTCATGGGAGACTACGATCTGCCGAACCAGTCTGCTTATGCCGAAACCTGCGCCAATCTGTCGCTTGCGTTATTTGCGCGCCGCATGTCTGTACTGGATCCCGATGCGGTTTATGCAGATACTGCTGAACGTGTGCTGTTTAATTCGTTTCTTTCCGGCATGTCGCTGGACGGACGTGCATTCTTCTATTCCAATATGCAGGAAAATGACCGGACTGTCAAGACAAGATCGTACAACAGCCGCCATACGCTGTTCACGCCCGATGACACGCGCGTGGAGGTCTTCCAATGCTCCTGCTGTCCGCCGAATGTGATCCGAACGATTGCCTCGATTGCCGATTTCCAATATACCGCCGATGAGGATACCATCTGGATGCACCAGTATTTTGCGTCTGCGGCACACATCGGAGACAAGACGGTCACGGTGGAGACGGCGTATCCGTATGACGGATGCGTGAAGATCCTCTATCATGGCAGTGCGGGGAAGCTGGCACTGCGTATTCCGGGCTGGTGCCGTGAATATTCGCTTTCCATCGGCGGAAAAATGGTCACACCGCAGGTAAAACGGGGATACGCCTATCTGTCGGTGACGGGCGGTGATGAGATCCTGTTCCGGATGGAGATGCCGGTGCGGTTTGTCGAGGCGCACCCGCTGGTCTGGGACGATGCCGGACGGGTTGCTGTGACCCGCGGTCCGCTGGTATACTGCATGGAGGGCTGTGACAATGCCTATCCGCTGCGCGATATCCGACTGTCCGAGTCATCCGACTGGCGCATGGTCATGGACGAAGCGCTTGGTGTCCCGGTACTGGAAACCGATGGATGTGTCCGCCACTGGAATGACAACTACCTTTACGGAGACTGCGCCGCGCTGGAGATCTGCCGTGTGAAGATGATTCCATATTTTGCGTTTGCGAACCGTGGTTCGTCCGATATGGTAATCTGGGTGCTGAAGCTCTGACGCGGGAGGCAGCAGAACAGACAGATACGGGGATGCTGTATGCGCTTGTGTACGGCATCCCCTGTTTGCGTTTTGAAAATCCTGCGCTTTCTGCGAAAAAGCCGCAAACATCTTGACGGTACGAAGAAAAGTTGATATAATAGTATTATCATTATATTTATATATCAAAGGACGGTTTTTATTATGCTGTTTGATTCCGCTGTACATAAGACTCCCCTCCGCCTGATTGCGTTTGACCTGGACGGAACGCTGACCCAACACAAAAGTCCGCTGGAGGATCACGCACGCAAAACGCTGGATGCGCTGTCTGAGCGGTATAAGCTGCTGATGGTCGGTGCCGGACGGTGTGAACGCATCTTCTCGCAGATGGGCGGGTATCCGATTGACATCATCGGCAACTACGGCATGGAATTTGCCCGGTACAACGCAGAAACACAGGCACTTGACATGGTCTTCTCTCACGTCCTGCCGTGCGACCGCGAAACAATGGAAGCACGCATCACATCCCTGCGGGCGCAGTTCGGTTTTACAGAATATGCCGGTGATAACGTTGAATTCCACGCCTCGGGATGTGTGACCTTCCCGATTCTCGGCACGAAGGCACAGCTTCCCGACAAGCTCGCTTTTGACCCGGATCGTTCGCGCCGCAGACCGCTTCTGCCGATCGTAAAGGCGGCAAATCCCGAATACAATGTCTTTGTCGGCGGTACCTCTTCCTTTGACATGACTCCGGCGGCATACGATAAGTATCAGGCACTTGCCCGTTACTGTGCGGAATTCGGTTATGCACATGATGAGGTACTGTTTGTCGGCGATGACTTTGGTGCAGGCGGCAACGATGAAACGGTGTATGTCTCCGATATCGCGTTTCTGCCGATCACCGATTACCGGACATTCCCCGACTTGATGAAACCGTTTTTGATGTAAGAAACCAGATACAACAGAAAGGAAAACACGCTCATGAAACACAATCTTTTGACGGGCTCCCTTGCTCTGCTTTTTATAACAGCAGCGATTACTTCTGTCGGATGCGGCGATGCATCCGTTGATCCCGGTCCCGTGACCGATGCCGGTACCGATGCTGCGGAAACAACCGCTGCGGTAACCGAAAACATTTACGCACACAATCTCGGAGACTATGACTTCGGCGGTGAGACCTTTACCATTTATGCGCGCCAGCTGATGCATCTCAACAGTGCCATGCATGCGGAAGCGGCAGATGGTACAACACTCAACGATGCCATCTATGAGCGAAACGTCCGTCTGATGGAACTGTATAACTTTAAGTATGAAGAGGTATTTGAAGAAAACAATACGGAACAGGCGCGTCTGTCTGTCATGGCAGGTGACGATACGTATGATATCATCAATACCCGCTGTGTTTATGCGTTCAATTATGCAATGGAAGGGCTGCTCCGTCCCATTGCCGATCTGCCAGAAATTGATCTTTCTAAACCCTATTGGGATAAGGAACTGACCGATGCCATGTCCATCGGTAATGTTCCGTTTTTTGCAGTCGGTGCATTCAATACCTCCGGCTATGAATATACACATCTGCTTGCTTTCAACAAGGAGCTTGCCGCAAGCAATGACTTTGATGTTTATGGTACGGTCAAGGACGGCAGCTGGACATATGCCGCTATGCGTGAAATGATGAAGACCGTTGTATCCGACATCAACGGTGACGGAACGATGGACAGACAGGACCGTTACGGTCTGCTCTCCACGGCGAAGCAGATACTGCCTTGCTTCTGGATTGCTGCCGGACAGGAATCTATGAAGATGGATGCCAATGACTATCCGACCTATTCTCTGCTGACAGATGAGAAGTTCCAGACCGTTTTTGTGGAGATCTTTGACCTGGTTTATGACAGCAATGTCTGGCATCATTTCACGGATGAAGAAAATGTTCACCCCGATGAAGTCAATATGTTTATCAACGGTCAGGGGCTTTTCATTGACATGCCGGTATTCTATCTGGAAACACTCCGTACCATGGATACCGACTTCGGTCTGATTCCGTATCCCAAGTATGACGAGGCACAGAATGAGTATTATTCCCGAATTGAAGGCTGTGAACAAACTTGTATTCCTGTGACAAATGTTAAGGATTTGGAGATGACTGGCGTTGTTCTGGAGGCTATGGCATCCGATTCGGCACAGAATCTCGTTCCCGCGTTCTATGAAGTCCTGCTGAAATCCAAGCATACACGCGACAACGATTCCGAGGAAATGCTGGAAATTGTCTTCGGAAACCGTGTTTTCGACTGGGGTGATACCATATACTGTCCGGAGATCCGTGACGGTCAGTTCTCCGCAATGATGAAGAACAACAAACGCGACATCGCATCGGTTGCAGCAAAGCTCGAAAAGACGATGAACAAGAAGATCGAACAAGCCATTGCAGCATTTGAAGAACTGAATCAATAAATAGGAAATGGATTATGAACGAATCACAGGTATCTGAATTTTTGGCGTCCCTTCCGCCAAAGCCCGGTGCGGTTGTCAGATCGGGGGACTTTCCGGTCGGTGTCATCGGTCTTGACCACGGACACATCGGCGGTATGTGCGCAGGTCTGCGCGCAGCAGGCGCTGACATTGTGCTGGTTTATGACCGCGACACAAAGAAAGCAGAGGACTTTGCAGCAAAATACGGTGCAAAGGTTGCACAGAGCGCCGAAGAGGTGCTGGGGCATCCCGACATCCGCATGATTGCGTCGGCGATTGTGCCGTGGGAACGCGGGTCGCTCGGCATTGCCGCTATGCGGCACGGCAAGGACTATTTTGTCGACAAAACACCGTTTACGCAGTTTGAGCAGATCGCCGAAGCACGGCAGGTCTGCCGGGAAACGGGAAGACGTTATTTCTGTTATTTTTCGGAACGTCTGCATACCGAATCCGGTATTCTGGCGGGCTATCTGATCGACACCGGTGTGATCGGACGTGTACTTGCGGTCGAGGGCTTCGGTCCGCACCGCATCGGTGCACCCGAGCAGCGCCCGGACTGGTTCTGGAAAAAGCGTGAGTCGGGCGGGATTCTCTGCGACATCGGCTCGCATCAGATCGAGCAGTTTCTGTATTATACCGGTGCGAAATCCGCACGGGTCGATCATGCGCGGATTGCCAACTATGCGCATCCGGACTATCCCGAATTTGAGGATTTCGGTGATGCTGCGCTTACCGCCGACAACGGCGCGACCAATTATTATCGCGTCGACTGGTTTACCACACCGGGGCTGTCGAACTGGGGGGACGGCAGAACGCTGATCCTCGGTACCGGGGGACATATCGAGCTGCGCAAATTTGTCAATCTTGCGTCGAACGGGTCTGCACCGAACGGTGAAATGGTGCTGTGGGCGGATGAGGATGGAGAGCATTCCGTCTGTGCGCGGGGTCTGGTCGGCGCGCCGTTCTTCGGTGAAATGATTCTGGACTGTCTGGAACACACCGAGCGTGCAATGACGCAGGCGCATATCTTTATGGCGGCGGAGCTTTGTGTTGCGTGTGAAGCGCAGGCACAGGTGGTTTCCGGAAACGGTATTCTGCCGCTATACCACCCGACTGTCTGATGTGTCTTAAAAGGAGAAAACGATGAATACCTATACTTTATATCTTGCAAATGAAGCTAACAACTGGGAAAATGCCACACCGGTTGGCTGCGGTCGCCTCGGTGCCATGCTGTGGGGCGGTGTCGGAGAAGAATGCTTGCAGCTCAATGAAGATCACCTATGGGCAGGCGGTCCGCTGGAGCTGCACGCCGATGGCTTTGCCGAAAAGCTGGAGCAGGTCCGTGCGTGTCTGCGTGAGGGCAAAAATGCCGATGCATTGGCGGGGGAACTGCTCGATCCGTACTTCTTCCGCATCAAATCCTACGAATCTGCCGGCAATCTGCGCCTGATGATGGAGGCCTGCGGTGATGCTTCCGACTATCGCCGGGAACTGAATCTGGTTGACGGTGTCGCATCGGTGACCTACCGGCAGGGCAATATCGGTTATACTCGTACCCTGTTTGCTTCTTATCCGGCACAGGTGATTGCCATGCGGCTGACCGCCGATGTGCCTGGTGCGATCGCATTTACCGCATCCTATGACCGCGAAAACGGACGTGAGGTCTGTGTACAGGACAATCTGATGTGCGTTCGCGGCGAAACCTCATCCGGCGGACACTGGTTTGACGGCAAAATCCGCTTTGATGTTGTCGGCGGAACCTGTATGGCTGATGGGGAAACGCTTGTCGTCAGCGGTGCTGACACGGTCTGTATTTATATCGCGCTGAAGACAGAGGGTGAGGCGATTCTGCCGGAAATTGCATCGTTTGATGCGCTGATGGCGGAGCATATTGCCGACTTCTCCGCGATCATGGGTCGTGCTGACATCGCCTATGATTATGATGAAGCAATCGACGCGCTTCCCATCAAGGAACGTCTTGCACGCATCAAGGCTGGTGAGACAGATGCGGGACTGGTCAATCTGTATTTCCAGTTTGGACGGTATCTGCTTTTGTCGTCCAGCCGCGGTGCATCGCTTCCTGCCAACCTGCAGGGTGTGTGGAGCGGTTATGTGTCGGCGCCATGGAATGCCGATTATCACACCAACATCAATTTGCAGATGAACTACTGGCATTCGGAAGTGGCGAATCTTGCAGAATGTGCCGACCCGCTGTTTGACTACATCAACAACTACCTGCTGGATGGCGGACGTACCGTTGCACGGGAATACTACCACTGCCGCGGGGCGGTTCTGCATCATCTTTCCGACATCTATGGCTTTGCAGCTCCGGCGGACGGGCTTTGGGGTCTGTGGCCGATGGGCGGTGCATGGCTGTGCTATGCGATGTGGGAGCATTATCTGTTTGCGCCGGATGCCGATTTCCTGCGGAACACCGCTTATCCGTACATGGAAGCCTGCACGCGCTTCTTCCTTGATTACATGTTCGAGGATGAGAACGGTTATCTCTGCTCCGGTCCGTCGACCTCTCCCGAAAACCGCTATTTCATCGAGTATGACGGAAAGCGCGAAGCGGCGTATCTGTGTTTGTCGCCGACGATGGATATCGAGATCATCCGCGGTCTGTTTGAAATGTACATCAAGACCGAGACGCTGCTCGGTATCAATGCCGAACAGAAGGCAGAGGCAGAAGCTGCTTATGCAAAGCTGCCGCCGCTGAAGATCGGTGCGAGAGGGCAGCTTCAGGAATGGCAGGAGGATTATGATGAGCCGGAGCCCGGTCACCGTCACATCTCCCATGCGTTTGCGCTGTATCCCGGCTGGGAAATCAACAAAAACACACCGGAGCTGATGGATGCCATTGATACGACGCTGCGTCTGCGGCTCGCATCGGGCGGCGGTCATACCGGCTGGAGCTGTGCTTGGCTGATCAATCTGTATGCGCGTCTCGGACAGGGCAAAAATGCCGGCGACATGATTACCAAGCTGTTCTCCAACTCCACGCTTGACAATCTCTTTGATAACCATCCGCCGTTCCAGATCGACGGCAATTTCGGTGCTGCTGCCGCTATGGCGGAGATGCTTTTGCAAAGCCATACTGATGTCATTGAACTGCTGCCTGCACTGCCGGAGGATCCGGCATATGCGAACGGTGCATTTGAAGGTCTGCGTGCGCGCGGCGGCGTTACTGTATCTGCTGACTGGATGGACAGACGTGTGGTTTGCTGCCGTCTGACATCCGATAAAAATAAAAAAGTCACACTGCGCGTCAACGGTGAACGGTATGAGGATTACCTTGCGGCAGGCGTGACGAAAGAACTGCTGTTTACATAATCGGAGGGAGATTCCTGATGCTGAAACAATTTATCGAAACCGCAAAAGAATACAATGTCCCCGCCTATGCCGTGACGGTCATCAAAGACGGCATCGCGGAAACGGCGCAGATCCATCCCGCCAATGACTGCAACGATATTTACTCCATTTCCAAAAACTTTACGGCGACGGCGATCGGTATGCTGTGTGACCGCGGTGTGCTGTCAGTCGATACCCCGGTCTATGATGTGCTGTCCCCGCTGTATCCCGATATGCCGACGGTATGGAGGGACTGCACTGTCGCACATGTGCTGACGCAGACCACGGGTATTGAGCACGGGTTCCTCGACATCGACTGCGAGGATGCGCGTAACTTCGGTGCGGACTGGCTGCATTATACGCTCTTTGACCGTGCGCCGACCGTCGAGCCGGGTTCGCTGTACCGTTACTCCGATTCCAACTTCTATCTGGCATCGCGGATTTTTGCCGCAGCATCCGGCGAGAACATGATGGCGTTCTTGCAGCGTGAGCTGTTTGTCCCAATGGAATTCCAGGGACAGGCGTGGGCGGTGTGTCCTGCGTGCCATCCGATGGGCGGTACGGGACTGTTCATCCGTGTTCCCGATATGGCGAAGCTCGGTCAGCTGTATCTGCAGGGCGGTGTGTACAACGGACGCCGTTATCTGTCCGAGGAATGGTGCAGGGCTGCTACACAAAATCGCGTATCGGTGGACGTCAACCGCGGCTACGGCTACAGCTTCTGGTGTGAGCACGCGCATCCCGGTGAGTTCCACTGCGGCGGCATGAACGGGCAGGCGATCCGCGTTTATCCCGAAAAGAACCTTGTCATTGCATGGCAGGGACATGATTACAACGATATGATCGGCAAATTCTTTGCGCTTGCCGACAAATTCGGTCGTGAAGCATGATGACGGCAGGGGAGATTCTTTCGCTGGTCGCGGCAAAAGCACGGTCGATCGATGCGCCGCTGTATGCCATAACCGTTATCCGTGACGGCGAAGCTGCCACCGAAGAAATCCGTCTTGGCAACAGGGTCAATGCGCTCTACTCCGTGACCAAGGGCTTTGTGTCCACCGCCATCGGCTGGGTCTGTGACCGCGGACTGTTATCTACCGATACCACGGTGTACGAACTGTTTTCCGGCGATTATCCCGAACTCTGCACCGATGCATGGCGGTACTGCACGGTCGGTCATGTGCTGTCACAGACCACCGGCATCGAGCACGGATTTCTCGACGCTGACTTTGACGATGTGCAGTCGTTTGGCGAGGACTGGCTGATTCCGGTCCTTCAACATACGCCGGTACATCAGCCGGGAACCCGTTTCTGCTACTCCGACTCTAATTTCTATCTGCTTTCCCGGATTTACGCCCGTGCGGCGGGAGAACCGATCGGCGCATTCTGGGAACGCGAGCTGTTCCGTCCGATGGGATTCTCTCTGCACGCATCCGCTGTCTGTCCGATGGGGCACAGTCCCGGCGGTACGGGTCTGTTTCTGTCCTGTGAGGATATGGCAAAGCTCGGACAGCTGTATTTGCAGGGCGGTGTCTGGCAAGGGCAGAGAATCCTCTCCGAGGACTGGTGCCGCCGCGCAACCGCATTGCAGGCGGTCATTTCGGATACCGACGGCTACGGCTATGGCTTCCGCAAGTATATCTGCGCACCGCAGGATGAATTTTTCATCTCCGGTGCCAAAAATCAAGGGGTGCACGTGTACCCCGAAAACAATCTTGTCATCGCATGGCAGGGACACGACCGACAGAACAACCGGCTCGGTCCCGTCATTGAATACGCAAATGCGCTCGGACGTTCCGCGCTCTGATTTTTCACGGTTTCACCGCGTTTACAGGAAAGGAAGCGAAATTTTCGCACCATGACAAAAAAATACGAAATCAATATGTGCGAGGGACCGCTGCTGCCCAAGCTCGTTCTCTTTGCGGTTCCGCTGATGCTTTCCAGCATCTTACAGCTGCTGTATAATGCCGCCGATGTCATTGTCGTCGGACGGTTTGCCGGAAGCTCGGCGCTTGCCGCTGTCAGCTCCACAGGCTCGCTCATCAATCTGATTGTCAATCTGTTCATCGGGCTTTCGGTCGGTGCCAATGTTGCCGCGGCGCGGTTTTTCGGTGCCAAAGACGAACGCGGTGTGCATGAGGTTGTGCATACCTCGATGCTGCTGTCAATCATCGGCGGCATTGCGGTTGGCATCATCGGCTTTACCTGCTCGGGTACGTTTCTTGCCTGGATGGATTCCCCGCCCGATGTCATCGGTCAGGCAACGCTTTATATGCAGATTTACTTCTGCGGTATGCCGGCATCGATGGTCTATAACTTCGGTGCGTCGATTCTGCGTGCCATCGGCGATACGCGCCGTCCGCTTGTCTTTCTGGCAATCTCCGGTGCGGTGAATGTTGTGCTGAATCTGATTTTAGTCATTTTCTTCCACATGGGTGTTGCCGGTGTTGCGATTGCGACGGTGACCTCGCAGGTGGTGTCCGCCGTTTTTGTCGTGATTTGTCTGATGCGCGCCAAGGGCTCCTCCTTCTGTCTGGATCTGAAAAAGCTGCGCATTTACCGCGGCAAGCTGATGCTCATTCTGCAGACGGGGATTCCCGCTGGGATTCAGGGCTCGGTGTTCTCTATTTCCAACGTGCTGATTCAGTCGTCGATCAACTCCTTCGGCTCGACGGCAATGGCAGGAAACGGCGCGGCGGCGAATATCGAGGGCTTTATCTATGTTGCGATGAACGCCTTCCACCATGCGGCGCTGACCTTTACCTCGCAGAATCTCGGTGCGCACAATCTGGCGCGCATCAAGCGTGTCGCTATGACATGTGTGCTGATCGTTACCGTCGTCGGACTTGTCATCGGCAGTGCGGCATATTTTGCCGGTGAGGCACTGCTTTCTATCTACGATGACGATCCGGCTGTCATCAAATTCGGTATGGTTCGTATGCAGATCATCTGCTTTACCTACTTCTTCTGCGGCATCATGGATGTCATGGGCGGTCTGATGCGCGGTCTGGGATATTCCATTATGCCGATGATCGTATCACTGCTCGGTGCGTGTGCATTCCGCGTGATCTGGATTTACACATTCTTTGCATGGAATCCGACGCTGATGTGCCTGTACACCTCCTATCCGATTTCGTGGGTACTGACGGCTGCCGCGCACGCGGTATGCTTCTTCTTTGCCATGCGGACGATGAAGCGGAAGCTCGGCGGAGCATAAAACACATGATTTACGGCGGGACTTTCGGGTTCCGCCGTTGTGTGTATCCAAGCCTTTTCTTTTGAGAGTAATGTTGTCAACGGAAATGATATACGGTGATGGCGCGCGCTGTATCCAAGCCTTCCCTGGTGAGGGAAGGTGGATTTCGGTGAAATTGTCCCGACAATTTCATCGAAAGACGGATGAGTCGTTTGACCGGTGAGATGCTGTACAGCGATCAAGCAGCAAGACCAAATGAAAGATTGTTACAACAATGCGCTTATACAGAATGGCAGCAAAGAACGACTCATCCGTCACTCGCCCTCGGGCTCGTGCCACCTTCCCTCACCAGGGAAGGCTTGGATGCGT
The DNA here is from genome assembly GCA_015064785.1 of Oscillospiraceae bacterium. Taxonomy (GTDB): domain Bacteria; phylum Bacillota; class Clostridia; order Oscillospirales; family CAG-272; genus RGIG3925. The sequence continues at coordinate 2,160 of SVRM01000087.1, read as the reverse complement.
GGACCGTCACCGCATTTGCCAACCGAAAAAATTTCGTAAAATTTCCAAAAAACCACCTAACCTTTCCGATTTTCCCCGACTATATGGGTGAAAAGGAAAAAATACCTTTTCGCCCGGGCTGAAAACACAAGACAAAAAGGAAACGATCATGAACCCAAGTGACCTTCTGAATCTGATCGACCGTGCGATGCTGGACCGCATCTACGGCTATTGCTACCGACGCACCTCGGATCACCACGAGGCGGATGCGCTGTGCTCCGATATTCTGCTGGCTGTCACACAGGCGGCGCGGGGAATGGGGGAGATATCCAATCCCGAGGCATTTCTGTGGAAAATCGCGCACAATGTGTACGCCGATTTTTCCGAGCGGCGGCGAAAACGTGCCGAGCGGGAGGCGATGCTCGATCCGGACATCACGCCCGACGACATTCCCTGCGAGGACGACGAGGAAATGCTTGCCCTGCAGGACGAGCGTCTTGCCGCGATTTACCGGCTGATTGCGTTTCTCGGACGTGCATACCGCGATGTGATGGTGGCATTTTATCTCGATGGTGTACCGATTGCCGAAATTGCGCGGCGGGAGGGCACATCTGTCGGTGCGATCAAACAGCGGCTTCACTGGGCAAGGGAGAAAATCAAAGGAGAGGTAACGACTATGACAACCAATATCACAACAAACGAAAATGCAATGAAGCTCCGCCCGATGAACTGGAACATCTGGGGTACGGGCAATCCGCTGACAGGACAGGCAGCAGATCACTGCGAGCGTCAGTTTTCCCGTCATCTGGTCTGGCTGTGCAGAAAACAGGCGCGTACGGCAAAAGAACTGTCCGAGCTGCTTTGCGTGCCGATGAGCTATGTCGAGGAAGAACTCGGCATCCAGACCTTCGGTCAAAACGGCTACGGTATGCTGCGCAAGACGGAGGACGGCAAGTACATCTCCAATGTATTGCTGTTTGACCGTGAGGAGATTGCCGCGGCACAGAAGATCTATCTTGACCGCATCCCGGCACTGTGCGACATCATCGTCCGTTATGCAGAGGCACATATGGATGAATATATGTCCTTCCCCTATCTCAACAAGTCTGTGGATAAAAATCTTGTTTTGTGGCGGCATGTCAAGCATTATGCGTCAATGGTCGAATGGGAGGTCGAGGAAGCGCTTGACCATGCCTTTGCCGATGTGACGAAAGCGGACCGTCCGTATACGCAGTACATTTACGAGCAGGATCCGGATGTGCGCGACTGGGGAGGCGGATGCGACGGCATCAATGCCTCCGACATTGCCGGTTACCGCCATGTGCATCTGGTGAACCTCTATAACTCCACCCTGCAGGCACATTTCCACTGCGGTCACAACATCGCAAATGATGCGCCGATGATGCTTGCCATCCGCGCGCTGAAGGACGGTATTTCCATGGATACGCTGTCTGACGCTGAACGCGAACACGCGGCAAAGGCGATTCAGTCCGGCTATCTGTACCGCGAGGGAGATATGCTGTACACGAAGTTCTTATGTGAAACCGATGCCGAGGACAACTATCCGACCAACGCCGACCGTGCGCTGTTTGCCGAGATTTCGCCGATCTGCCGCGAAATTGCAGAAGAACTGTCCGCGCTTCTGCGCCGCTTCATTCCCGCGCATCTGCTCGGTGAGTATCCGTTTGCCAACAACCTTGCAGGCATCCCGATCAACGATTCTGTCATTGAGACGCTGATTGCAAAGGGTCTGCTGACCGCACCCGAGGGCGGTATTGGAGCCGAGGGTATGTGGATGCGGGTTGTTGAAAAGTAATCCTTCATACGAATAATATCGCACCCGTACAGCTTTTCGGAACTGTACGGGTGCGGTTTTGTTATTTCGTTGTTCGGGGTACATCATCGTGTGCGGACAATGCGGCATCCGTCCGCATCGCGCAGAACGGCAAGGGAAGTACCGTCGGCAAAGGTGACACGCTGTTCCTTTGGGGTGTTGATGATTGCGGTGATTGCGGTGGGATTTCCATCGCGGGCGGTGATGGCGTAGGCATAGTTGTCATACGCGGCATGGTCGATTGTGCAGAGGAAGACACAACCCCAAACCGGTTCTGCCGACTGCGCCGGGCTGTTGCGGCTCCATGCACCTTGAACGACCTTTGCTTCTGCTGTCATCGGTGCATC
>SVRM01000086.1 GCA_015064785.1 Oscillospiraceae bacterium | reverse complement strand
GCCTTGATTGCAAAGCTGGAACAGATTGCCGAAGCCGAGCAGATGGAGGTTGTCGTTGCGGCGTTTTCCACCATCGACGGCGCATCCCCGATGGAATATGCCGACGATTTCTATGATTACAACGGCTACGGTTACGGGGAAAATCGCGACGGTCTGATTCTGATTGTTGTGATGGATACCCGCGACTGGTGGATTTCTACCCGCGGTACAGCGATTACCGCGTTTACCGATGCTGGTATTGATTACATCGGCAATCAGATCACACCGTATCTGGCAGAGGGCGACTATCACGGTGCCTTTACTGCCTTTGCCGATCAGTGCAAGACCTTCATGGTACAGGCAAAGACCGGCGATCCGTTTGATACGCACAATCTGCCCAAGGAGCCGTTCAATACCGGTATGGCGCTTGTCATCGCAGTTGTCGGCGGTCTTGTCATCGGTTTACTCTATACAGGAAAGCTGAAGGGTCAGCTGACATCCGTGCAGGCACAGCGTGCGGCATCGGGTTATGTCAAGCAGAACAGCCTGAATGTGACAAATTCCCGTGACTTTTTCTTATACCGCAATGTCACCAGAACAGAAAAGGCTGATGATGCGGATGACGGAGGATCCAGTACGCATACCTCATCGTCCGGTGCAACCCACGGCGGTGGCGGAGGCAAGTTCTGATCAGATATCATACCCGGACAAAAAGCAGGAAAGGATAGGAGCTGATATACTATGAAAAAACTGACGATTCTTCATTCCAATGACCTGCACGGCGATTTCCTGCCGGAAGACATTAACGGCGTGATGACCGGCGGTGTTGCAAGACTCTCCGGCTATGTCAACAAAGTCCGTTCGGAAGAAGAAAATGTCATCTACTGCATCGCGGGTGATATGTTTCGCGGCTCTGTCATCGACTCGGAATTTCTCGGTATTTCCACAATTGAAATTCTGAATATGCTGGCACCGGATGTTGTTACGGTCGGCAACCACGAAACGGACTACGGTCTTGCGCATCTGCTGTTTGTCGAAAAATGTGCACACTTCCCGATCATCAACGCCAATCTGCACATCCGCACCAACGGCGCAAGATTGTTCAAGCCGTACCATATCATGGAAGTCGGCGGCATGAAAATCCTCTTTATCGGTATTCTGACCGAGGAGGTCATGGCACAGACGCGAAATGAGGGTGTTATCGGTTCCTTTGTCGACATCGGTGAGGCGGTTGAGGAAATCGGACGCATCTGCAATACCTACCGTGCCATCGATATCGATCTGACGGTACTTCTGACGCACATCGGTCATGAGGAGGACAAGAAGCTGGCACAGCAGCTCGATCCCGATTGGGGTGTCGATATCATCATCGGCGGTCATTCGCATACCTTTATCGAAAAACCCGATATTGTCAACGGCATCATCGTCGCACAGGCGGGAACCGGTACCGATCAGGTCGGACGGTTTGATCTCAACATTGATGAGGAGATCAACTGCATTGCCGATTTCACATGGCAGAATATACCGATTGATGATCAGACCTGCGAGGACGATCCCTCCATTGATTCCGTCATTGATTATTACAAAGATCAGACGGACAAAAAGTACAACCGTCTCGTTACGCATCTGAAGCGCCGTCTGACGCATCCTTCCCGCTACTGCGAAACAGAGCTTGGCGGCTTGTTTGCCGACATTCTGCGCGAAACGATGAATCTGGACGTTATGCTTCTGGCATCCGGCAGTGTCCGAAATCCGGAGCTCGGTCCGACGGTTCTGTTCTGTGATCTGTGTGAATGTTTCCCGTATGACGATTCCCTTTATATGCTGAAGGTCACGGGAGCCCAGTTCAAGCAGATGATCACCTTCATGCTGCGCGATGAGGTCTGGGAGGGCTCGCACTGCGAATTTTACCAGCTGTCTGCCGGTATGCGTGTGGTCTGGGACTGCAATACGCATCACTTCCTCGACTTCTCGTTCCGCGGACTACCCGTTGAGGACGGCAAGATTTACACCATTGGTCTGCAGCATTACCATTACAGCGGATTTGAGGAATTTTTCAATATTCCGCTGGAGGAGGTCACAAAGAACGGCAAGCCGAAGGTCATTTCCACCTCGACCAGAACCGTGCTTGACGAATATCTGTCGGTACATCAGAACCTTGACCGCAAGGTCAGCGGCCGTCTGGTGATTCTCAGATAAACTAACAATGAAAAAACTAAAAAATTATAAAATCATAAAGGAGGCAATCTCATGGCAAAGCACACATGCGCAATCTGCGGAGCAGAGGTAGGTCTGCTCTCCGAACAAAAACTGGCTGACGGCAATTTCATCTGCCGCAAGGTCTGTGCAAAGAAAGGTTTCAAGGTCTTCGACCTTGTATCCGCTGACCTTGACAGCGTCAAGGCACACCACGCACAGGTTGAATTCGGCACCAAGGTCTGGAATCAGATTTTTGAACCGCTGAAGAAGACCAAGAAAAAGGAAGAAAAGCTGAAATCGCTCGGACGCGGCGAGTACATCTATGTTTCTCCGTCCACGGGTCTGATTGCTTATCCGGAAAACCGCTACAAGATATTCATCTTCGGCAAGACAACCCTCGCCTGCGTGTATCGGATCGCAGACCTCTACGGATACGAATACGAAGAAGAAACAATGAAGAACTCCGAGGGCAAGGAAGAGACGAAATCCTACTGCCGTCTGCTGTTCCACAACACCGCAGGTCTGTACAGCTTCCGCATCGGCGTTTCCGGCAAGAAGGACTACGATGATGTCTGCAAGTATTTTGATACGATGTTCGGTATTCAGAAGACACTTGGCAACATGGTGAACAACTTCAAGAGCCAGATGAATGCCGCAAAGTCCATTGCCGACACGATCAAGGCGGCAAAGGACGGTACGCTTGACGAAGCTCAGGGTGCTGAGACCATTGATGCACTCGACACCGCAAGATACGGCGACAGAACCGAATGGATAGCAAAGGCAGATGCTGCACTTGCATCGGTCAAATAATCAAACAAGTGAGGAGTGGGGTTGTTGCAAGTTGAAAACTTGCGGCAACCCGGGGTCACGAAGTGACCCGAATTTCCCGGTTTTCATGCGAAAATCGCATGAAAATGCCCCTCAGGAGAGGGGCAAGGGAGAACTTCCGGACTGCATTCATGCAGTCCCTTGGGCTGGGGCACGTAAGTGCAACAGCCCGTTCTTCTCAAAGTCCTCCATGCCGTATGGAGGGTTTTGAGAAGAACATGATCCGAAATCGGGAGGTACAGTATGAAAAAAACGGTAAAGATGCTCGCGGTTCTGTTAATTTCGGTCTTATGCCTGTCCGGCTGTTTCATGCCAAAGCCCATGTATGAGCAGGCAGACGCAGATCAGGTTACAGCAGCGGGACGTGAAATGATGCTGGCATGGCTTGCGGAACATATGCCGGATGCGGAGCTGACCGATTGTGCGGCGTTTATTGTGATGCCGCTGAATACCAGGGGCGAATATCTGACGGATTATGCCCAGGGGTATATCCGCACCGACGAGGGGAACACGGAATTTATGATCAACACCGTGAGCGGCGCGGTATATCTCGGAACGGATTCAGAGACACAGAAAAAGCTGAATGAAGCCGCGGAAGCCTATATTGAGGAACTCACGGGGCTTGTTACGGACAAAACGGAGAATCATTATTTTTTATGCACGACGATGGTACCTGCCAGAGACGGAGATTCGGTCAATGAAATTCCCGGTGTTGAATTTTTCGGATCACATTGGTTCGGTGTTTACATGCTGCCGGCAAACACGGATACGGAAAATCTGGATGCCTTTGTCAGAGATCCGTCATCTCGTCCGATGCTGGAGGTATACGGAGAGTTCTATCTGCCGGAGAGCGCTGATTCATCAGGATTTGACCTTGATGCAATCAAAACGCAGCTGAAAGAGGAACACGGACTGCAAATCAAAAGTATGCTGATTCTCGGTGAAAACAAGGCGACCACGGAAGGAGAAACCGCACAATGAAAAAGACAATCACAATGGTATTGCTTTTCACGTTCCTTGCTATGCAGGGGTGTCACGTACCGGACGTTCCGGGACAGGGGACGGGTACCCCACCGTCGGACAGCAGCAATGTCGCCATGTCGGAGGAGGATGCATTCGCCGTCTATCAGCCGATCATCGACGGACTTTTTGCTGTCGCCGCCGGTAATTACGATGAAAACAACATTCCGGGCGGCGGAACGGCAATGCTGGAAGGCAACGGCTGGAACGACAACGACGCCATGCTGTGGGATGCAGGGTACATGATCCGCGATCTGTCCGGTGACGGTATTCCGGAGCTGCTGATCGGGTCAACGGCAGGTGAAGAATACGATATTGCTGCCGGCACGATGATCTATGCGCTGTACACCGTAGCGGACGGACAACCACACCTGACGCTGGAGGGTGCGTATCGGAACGCATATCATCTTCAGAAGGACGGCAGTATTTTCAACCATGGCTCCGGCGGTGCGATCTACGCTATCTACGGTATATTTGATCTGACACAGGACGGCACCGCGCTTTCCTGCCGCGACTATTGGTTCACCCATGAAAAGGACGGAAACTTTGAGGATATCCGCTGTTATCACAACAAAACCGGTGAAATGAATCCGGATGTCTCCGAGGAGCTGTCGATTTCTCTCGATGAATTCTATGAAAAGAGTGATGCACTGGCTGTAGAGCGGCAGGTGCTTGATCTCATCACGTTTGCGGAATACGGCAGCGTGGAAATGCCGTATGCAGAAGAACCTGTTCTCAGCGCGGTTTACGGCTCGGATTACGCAGGCGAATATGAAGCCTTTGTCGCAGATGACGCAGAATATGCGGTCGATGTCGTATTCACGACCGACGGTGCGGTACGCGATTTCAAGGTGCTGGCACTGGAAGTGAATGAAATTGCCGACGATGGATCGATGTCATTCTTTTTTGAAGAATTGTATTTTCACGGCGATCTGCTGCCGGGGCTCGGTCTTTCGGTCAAAATGAGTCTGCCGGAGACCATTCCGTTTTACGGCATTTCCTATCGGGATAATTCCGGGGCAGAACGTATCTTTTCTGTCAATCTCAGCGGCTATGACGGATCGGTGTATCTGACGGAAATCGGCGGCGTTGGCTGATATAAAAAATCTGCCGTATTGGCTGATTTTCCATATTGGGTGCACCCAATCCCCATAAATAACGAGCCGCCGAACACCATTATCATAACAGTGTTCGGCGGCACTTATGTGTTTCAATTATACAGGGTTAAACATGAAACCATCTAAAACAAAGAGAAATCCGAACCCGTCGCCCACCGGCACAAGGTTCGGATTTCTGCTGTTTGGTACGGGTAACAGGGGTCGATGGACCTGCCGGGGATTCGACCTTGCGGTCGTATCCCCAAAGAATATGCTTCGCATATTCTTCACGCACATGTCTTGCCCTATTGCACAGACCAACAAAAAAACAGCCTGATGGGCTGTTTTTCTGTTGGTACGGGTAACAGGGGTCGAACCTGCACGATTGCTCACCGGATCCTAAATCCGGCGCGTCTGCCAATTCCGCCATACCCGCATTGATATAACGGATACAGTATACCACAAATCCGGCAGAATGTCAAGTTATTCCCATCAAATTTGCATCCGCAAAGCCTTCATACACACTCACAGCTCCACCGGTCATCACCACATGTCCGTCACGGTAAACCGTGACAGACAGCGTACCGCCGTCAAGGAAGACTGTGATTGGTTCCTCAGCCGGAGAAAAGCCCTGATTGACAGCGGCAGCACAAACCGCACAGGCGCCGGTGCCGCACGCCATAGTCATACCGCTTCCGCGCTCCCATACGCGCATCCGGATCACCGTCGGTGATACGATTTCTGCACACTCCGCATTGACGCCGTCCGGAAAACAGCGGTGTACTGAGATTTCAGCCAGCTGATCTGTCGGAAACTGTGATGCGTCTGCACAGAAGACAACCGCATGTGGATTGCCGACAGAAACGGGAATCACCGGAAAAACACCTTGACTGATGGGAAGTGAGCGGGGTTCCCCTACGGCAGCCAATCCCATATCCACGGTGACAGTAGAAATTTTTGACATATCATCGGGATCGGGATGCAGGATCAGTGTACGGGGACCGGACTGCGTTTCGACGATAAGTTCGGTTTTTTCAGTCAATCGGCGGTCATAAACATATTTTCCGACGCAGCGGATGCCGTTGCCGCACATCATTGCCTCAGAACCGTCTGCGTTAAAAATGCGCATTCCGAAATCCGCCGCAGGTGATGCCGCCGGTGTAATCCAGATCATGCCATCGGCTCCGGGACCGCGATGACGGTCTGACAGCATCCGCGACAAAACAGATGCATTTGCCGGCGGGGTACCGTATACAAACAGATAGTCATTTCCAAGGCCATGCATTTTGACAAATTGAATCATATTGTCACCTCTTTATCTAATGATAGGCTCAGTATAGCACAGAATTATGTCAATTCTGTGTACAGCCTGCGACGAGATATCAAAATCCCGCCCGGATGGTGAGCGGGATTGAAGGTGAACGCCGTGAGAACAAACCTCTGTGTGGTTATTCAGTAGACATTATCCAAGAAACGGTTTTTGTCTTGTATGTGCCTGACACGAATAGCCCGCATCATAGAAATATTGACCGCCGAGCAGAAGCAGCGCGATGACGCGGTGGGACGGATGGGAGCGGTACAGCATCCGCATGACACCGTCCAGTTCCATCGGCACACGTGATACCAGATGCAGTGCACACATGGCATCCATGACCGACGGTAGTCTGTCCCCGGCAATTGCACACGCTGTGCCGAGCACCTCCGGCTCAAACAGATATCCGTTTTCCTTGCTGTGCAGATACAACACCGCGCGCAGAATGTCCTCATCGCCGAGGGCAGAGAAGATGCGGTGTGCCGTTTTGGCATCTCCGATGGCATCCCCCCAGCCGTCCGCGGGTTCGGGTGCTGTGAAATAATACCGCGCTTTGCCGTTTGCCATATCGGAGATACCGCCGTCACGGCAGATATAGGACGCACTGACAAAATCTTCGGGCAGCGGCGTGATGTCGTAATCCCCATCCGAAAAGTCGTGACCGTACAGTCCCTTTACAATCTGCCAGCACATCGCATGAACATAGGGGAACTGCTCCTCGGCGGAACGCTCACCGATGCTTTTCTGGATGCGATAGGCAAGGTTGTTTTCATACACCGTTTCGCGTCCGAACAGCGTATCAAGGGAGATTTCCAGTGCTTCTGCCAGCGGAATGAGCAGAGCAGGGTCGGGATAGGTGTCGGTCGTTTCCCACTTGGAAACCGCCTGTGCGCTGACACCGAGCATGGATGCCAGACCCTCCTGTGTCAGCTGCTTTTCTGTGCGGTAATGACGAATGGATTCGGACATGGTCATACCTCTGCACCTCCTTCGGCTTTGCCTGCAATCAGACGGCATCTCGAGTGATACGCGTACATATTGACATTGATCGGGTAAAGCTGCTCATAAATCAGCGACAGTACCGTCAGAAGCAGTCCCGAGCCTTCACAGTGGTAAACCGTTCTGTCCCCGTCGGCCAGGTGCGCGACCTCCGCCGAGCAGAAGATGCCAAACGACGTGAAGGCTTTCAACAGCGCCGCCGCGGATTCTTCGGTGATTCCCGCTTTCCTTGCTGCAAACGCGGCGGAGAAATCACACGGGAAATCGGTTTCGTTGAGTGTGCGGAGCAGGGCAATCGCGTCGGGGGTGGACAGGGCTGCAAACAGTTCTGCCATACGGCAAATGACCGCATCGTCGGACAGCCACGCAAAATTCCCGGTATTGCCGCAGAGCATGACGTACAGATTGAGCGCCTCGCGGTTGACACCGAGGGCGTAGACGGTGTCCGAGGAAATGACCGACCGTGCGGCACCGCCAAGCATCTGCGGCGGGACGGCGGTTTTCGGCGATGGTTCGTTGAGGGCGTGATTCATAAAATGGTGCGCCAGCCGGTGCATCGCGGTCATGTTCGATGCGAAAATATGAGACGCGGCATCGGCGCGTGTCAGGGGTTCCAGCTCCGTATCCAGCTGTTTTTCTTTTGACATTTCACAGCCATTCCGCCCCAGCAGACGGTCCGCGCTGACACCATAATAATCAGCGAGTGCACAGAGCAGGGACAGTTCCGGCTCCGATGCGCCGTTTTCCCATTTTGAAAGCGTTTTCGGCGAAATACCGAGCGCGGCGGCGACGGTTTCCTGCGTTTCACCGGCTTCGGTGCGCAGGGAACACAGGGTTTTGGCAAAGATCGATTCGTTCATGATCGTATTCCTTTCTGCATGGAATATGGAAAGATTTTCGTTTGTTCGGATCCGATGACTGTATTATACACCAAACTGTGCGTGGAGTCAATGGATGGTACAGTGCTAAATTCTCCGATGCAGAGAGAAATTCCGGGCGTGGTCAACGGAAAGATGAAACAAAACCGCCGCAGATGTCGTACCGCGACGGTTTGAGTGTGTATTCAGAACGTCACAACTTCCTGCTCCGGCTTGTCCGCAGGGGTCAGCTCCAACACCTCAAGGGCAGGCAGAAGCTCTCCGGACGGTTCTCCGTAGATCGATGCATCGACACAGACAACCTTTGCACGGATGTGGTACCATGCTTTGTTCTTGAATTTCATATTGTTCTGGCAGTAGACCGACAAAAACTGGATGTCGTTCTCACAGCAGGTCATTGCAAAACGACCGACCAGGAAGCCGGGCATTTTGGTTCCCTGCAGCTTGACAACCAGTGCACGGATATTGACAATTTTGCCGTCGTACTTGCCCGCGTGATCCATGACGTCGAAGTAGAACGCGCCGTAATCGCCATCGGGAATGTCGATTTCGTCCTGCGTCAGATCAAAGGGAGATGCATCAAATGCGGCATCAATATGGCCGTCGGCATATTCGTAGACGACCTGAATGTTCATATTTGCCGCCTTGACCAGACTCCGGAAGCCGAACTTGTCCATATCATCTGTGAAGCGGTTGAAGACAACCACATCGGCAATCTTGTAATGCTCAATCATGATGGCACGCAGATTCTTGGAATATGCTTCAAACGTCGTGGAATCGACGGTCGTCATGATCTCGACCAGCTGCCAGCCGGCGGGATACATCGTTTCCACAGGAAGTGTGCCGCGCCACATGCCGTTGAACTCAATGACAACGAGATCGGGCGTGTATTTTTTCTCAAGATCCGCAAACAGCGCCGGTCCGAAGTCGGATTCGTCCTCCAAAATAACGGTGGAAACGTGTTTGGACACCAAAAGGGCATCGTCGATTTCTTCCATACCTTCTTCACAGAGAACAAGCAGGACACGTTTGTCGTCGGTGATCTGCGGATTCTGTAAAAACCGCGCAATCATCGTGGTCTTGCCGGATTCCAGCAGACCGTTGAATATAAATATCGGTACTTCTCTTGCCATTGTGTTCACCTGTGATTACAGTCCAAAGAGTTCGGAAAGCTTGTGTTCGTCGATGTTTGTGCCGATGACGCACAGAAGACCGGTATAGGATGCGGAGCCTTCGCGGATTTCGTACTCGCCGGGCGTCAGGTCAAACTGCATCCAACTGCCGTCGGTGGACTGCAGAACGCCCTTTGCGCGCAGGATCATACCGCAGCTGCTGTCCTCCTTTGCAAGCTCTGCAAGGATGGCATCCAGCGCCGCACGGTCGAATTTCTTCGGTGTTTCGCGGCCCCAGTTGACGAAGACTTCGTCTGCATGGTGATGATGGTGGTGCTCATGGTCATGATCGTGGTCGTGGCATCCGCAGGTGCAGTGTTCGTCGTGCTCGTCATGGTCATGGTGATGGTGCTCATGATCGTGATCATGGTCGTGGCATCCGCAGGTGCAGTGTTCGTCGTGCTCGTCATGGTCATGGTGATGGTGCTCATGGTCATGATCGTGGTCGTGGCATCCGCAGGTGCAGTGTTCGTCGTGCTCGTCATGGTCATGGTTATGATGCTCATGATCGTGATCATGGTCGTGGCATCCGCAGATGCAGTGTTCGTCGTGCTCGTCATGATCGTGGTGATGGTGATGCTGCGCCGCTTCCTTGGCTTCTTCCATCAGGTGCGCGATGAAATCGTTCTTCTTTTCCATCGCACTGCGGATCACGTCGCCGGACAGATCGTCCCATGGGGTCGTGATGATTGTTGCGCTGGGATTGTGCTCCTTGAGCTGGGCAACCACGGCTTCGAGTTTTGCTTCGTCCATCTTCTGTGTACGGGAGAGGATGATAGAGGATGCGTTTTCAATCTGGTCATTGAAGAATTCACCGAAATTCTTCATGTACATCTTCGCTTTGGTGCCGTCAACGACAGCGGTGAAGCTGTTCAGCTCCGCTTTGCCGTCAGTATCCGCATCCTTTGCCGCACGGATGACATCGGACAGCTTGCCGACGCCGGACGGCTCGATGATGATGCGGTCGGGGGAATAGGTGCGGACAACCTCTGCAAGCGCCTCGCGGAAGTCACCGACGAGGGAACAGCAGATGCAGCCGGAGTTGATTTCGGACACTTCAATGCCGGCATCCTGCATGAAGCTGCCGTCGACACCGATTTCGCCGAATTCATTTTCGACGAGGACGAGTTTTTCGCCCTTGTAGCTTTCGGCGATCAGTTTCTTGATGAGGGTTGTCTTACCGGCACCGAGAAAGCCGGAAATGATATCTATTTTGGTCATGAATAAGACTCCTTTGTCTGAGAATTGGTTGGAATTCCTTATTCCAACATATTTATTATAGCACGATTTCGGAAAAGTTCAAGTATTTTTTGTGAACAATGGAGAATATCGGTTATCCCTGGCATGATTCTTGGAAATGATTGGAATCACCTGCGTTAAGATAACTGTGTTTTCAACATTACCTCTCCGCGCAAACCTTATACCCCGGCTGTGTGCGGTAAATGCCGACCTCTCTGCCGTCAAAGCGTCCCTCCAGCTGGTGCAGGTGCGAAACGAGCAAAAAGCGGATTTTCCGTGCTGAGAAGTAGTTCAGAATATGATACAGACCTTCCGCACCTTCTTCATAGGCGGTCGTCTGGAAGGTTTCGTTAAGCAGAATCAGCGCGCCGTCATCAAGATCATCGATGACCGATGCCAGCTCCCGCACCTCCTGCTCAAAGCGTCCGGCATCGTTGCCGCGCTCAAATTCCTTTTCCGCCTCGGAAAACTGCGTCATGATCTGCGAGCAGACCGGCATTTTTGCACCGTCTGCCGGAATCGGCAATCCTGCCTGTGCAAGCAGCTGCGCCGTACCGAGCGAACGGAGGAAGACCGTTTTACCGGAGTTATTTTCGCCGAAGACGATCATGCCGCGGACAGTTTCTCCGCTGATATTGTTGGGAATGACGGGATCCTTCTGATTTTCATCGGTAATCAGCGCAAGATCGCGCAGGGAGGAAATGTCGTAATCCTGATCGTGGGCAACTGACGGATATGTTACACGGATACCTTTTTCCCGGCAGATGCGCAGATAACGGAGTGCAACATCATAGAATGCAAGCTCGTCTGCAATGTGGCAGAAATGCTCAAACAGCTGATCGGACAGCGTATCGATCTGCTCAGCGAGCAGCTGCAGCGGGACAGACATCAGCTTGTCGTAGGTTGTATCCTCAATCATGTGGATGCGCACGCAGTCAGAGGTGGTTTCCTCCTCGACGCGGCGGGAGAACCAGCGGCGGCGCGGCTGGAAGTCGGGATCGGTGATGTGCAGATATTTGTGGTCGATCATGCGGCAGATTTCAATCTGTCCGGTTTCGCCAAGGGTGGCATGGAAGTCATAGATGGCATCGATTCCCATGTCCTCAAAGCGGGAACAGAGTGCATTGAGCTTGTCAAATGCCGCGGATTTTGAAATCTCACCAACCTCACGGGCAAGACGCTTGAGTGCTGTCGAGCGGCAATCCTCACCGCCGACACGGAATTCATCAAACAGATCGGAGATACCGCGCAGAAATGCAAGACACCGCTTGAGCGTCAGCGCGTTTGCCTGCAAAAGACTTTTTAAGGTCTGGGCAGATGCGCCGGCAGTGGAGTTGTGAATATGGCGCATCATCGCCTGACGTTCCCGGTCGTGGCTGTCCCAAAGCCCCTTGAAACGGCCATAGAGATTCTGAAGCTCTGCAAAGAAATCGGGAGAAGCGGCAAGTGCTGCAAGCAGCTGCTGACGGTAGGTAATCACCGCAGGATCGGTGGACGGTATGGAAAGAACCTTCAGAAAGACAGACCGAGGAACATCATCGTCACAGATCTCGGCAAAGGTTCTGTCCAGAGACAGGTGGTACAGCGTGCGCGGACCGATGCGTCCGAGGTTCGGTTCATTTGCATTCAGTGCCGATTTGGTGGTAATGCCGTCGGGGTATAGGAAACTGAGCTTCATGCATTGCCCCTCCTTTCAGAAAGAGATGCGGCATCGAGCCGGTATTTGCGCAGAATATCGTCTGCAAAGGACGAGGAGATGCCGAGGTCACGTACAATACGGAAGGTACGGACGTGATTTTCGTCTTCTTCTGTGACGGTGTTCAGCATCGGGTAGCCGCCGGCGCGGACCTCGTGAAAGTGTGTGACAAACAAACCGTGGGTTCCGCGTTCACGGATACCGCCGGCTGTTTCCAGCGTCATTTCACAGCCGAGCTTATCATCGGTGCCGGAATAGGTTTCGTTGAAAACAATGAAGGTATCAGCATCACACAGCGTCAGAAGGTAGTCCACACGCTGTTTTTCCTCCTGCAAGCGTCCGCCGGAGGAGAACCGTTCGTCCGCCGGGAAGTGCGAGCATACCGATGTATACGGATAAATAGATGCACTTTCCGCAAACACGGGACAACCGCCCAAAAACAGAATCAGATTGATGCCGCACGCACGCAGATAGGTCGTTTTGCCGCCGCCGTTGGCACCGGTGATGAAATGGAACGGCGCATCCTCGGAGAAATACGTATCGTTTGGCACAATGCGCTGTGCGTTTTTTAAGAACAGCGAAATATCGTAGACATTGTGCGCAAGATATTGCCGTTTATCAGAGGGGGTCGGGAAGCAGACAGGAATCGCCATTTCGTCGGCTTTGTCACACAGAGCGAGGATGGCAAAATAGAAGTTCAGCTCCTCGATGTAAGCCACCGGCGCATCGAAAGCAATGTCGGTATACGGTGTGGTGAGTGCATCAAAGCGGGCAATTTCCTCCGGATGCAGCTCAGCAATGGCATGGGACAGACCGTCATTCAGGCGGATACGAGCGCCGCGACGGTCACTCATTTCCAGTCCCAGCGCTTCAGCACAGGCGGCAAGCTCATCGTAGACCGTTTCCGGGACAGCATCACGGGTCATGTATGCCCGTTCCGAAAAGGAGAGATTGAAGGTACCGATCACGGACAGCGCCTGCTGCATTGCCGCAAGGTCGGCATCAAGGTTCGGAAGTGCTTCCAGCGCAGCTTTCCAGTACGACGCAGCGGCACTGAGCTTGATACCGCAGTCGGACAGCGATGCGAGCGTTTTGCACAGTGTGCGGTACTGCATCAGGGCTGCGGCAAACAGAAATCGTTTTTCCACCTCAATCGATGTGGAACGCCACAGCCGCACAGCGCGTTCATACTCTTTCAAAACGGAAAATGTGTCCTTGATGCGGGATAGCCCTGCCTCGGAGCGCAGAACGCAAAACAGCTCCTGTCTTGCAAGCAGTTCTTCTCGTCCTGCGGGATAGGATAAAATGCGGATGGTTTTGTCGTCGAGCAGACGCCGAAGCTGTAAATCGTCAAAGGTCTGATAGGGAATACTTTGCCGCTGACCGAGGGTCAGCAAAGACGGAATAGGCAAGGTTTCGTACCTCCTGTCGATAGATGATATATGTATAGAATAAATGGAATGTGGATTATGGATGACAGCGACCTGTCTCTGTTGCTGTAGGGACGGGCGTCCCCGACTGTCCTATATGCCCGGAGCGTTCGGTCAATGCATGATATTCTCAAACAGCTGCTGCCCGTGCATATGCCCGTCAAGCTGTCCGATCCGCCCAAGCAAACGGGACAGAGAATACACGTGCATATCCAACACAAGATCCCCCGTGCCGAGCACCTCACGTTTGCCGTTCTGTGTCATGCGCAGAATCTCAAACGAGGTCGGCGAGAGAAGCAGGATTTTATGGTGAGATCGTGTCTCCCATGCTGCATCAAAGCCCTCACGAAAGCGGTAGTGCGGCAGAAGCTGTCTCGGTCCGTCCAGTGGGATTCTCGCCATAACAGCAGTGTTTCCG
>SVRM01000001.1 GCA_015064785.1 Oscillospiraceae bacterium | reverse complement strand
TTTTGCAGGCGGCAATCAGACGGCGGCGCAGGGACAGACGCTTGCAGAAAATGCGGATAAAAGGAAACAACCAAAGGAGTGCTATGAAAGCAAGAACGAGAAGAAGAAATTTCATGGCGTGGCTCCTTTCTGATGGGGTTGATGGTGGTTGGGGTTGACAGATAAGGTGATGTACGCACTTGCTCCCAGCCTTCCCTGGTGAGGGAAGGTGGCACGCGTCAGCGTGACGGATGAGTCGCCAGGGCGTCATCAAGTTTAGACAGTGTAAAATTGTCATGTTGGCTTTTGCTTTGAACACCGACCTCAAAAAGTAACAATGGAACGACTCATCAGAACGACTCATCCGTCTTTTCTGCATTTTCGACGGGGCGAAAATACAGAAAATCCACCTTCTCTTACCAGAGAAGGCTAAGATGCGTGCGTCCTCGGTCGTCTGCGTTATACCGTAACTTTTTCCGTCTCCAGAACTCCAACCCTTCGCCGATGCTCTTCTGCATACTGCAGAATGATCGCCTTTTCCGAAAACGGAACATGCAGTCCGCGCACCAGCTGATAGGTTTCATGACCTTTTCCGCAGAACAGAAGCACATCCCCCGGACGCGCCATGGACAGCGCATGGAGCACCGCACGTTCGCGGTCGGCAATCACCGTGTGCGGGCACATATCGTCGGTGTAATAGGATGCGATTTCTCCTACAATCGCCTCCGGGTCTTCGTATCCGGGATTGTCGGTTGTAATGATGGCGTAGTCGGCAAGATCGCCCGTAACCTCGGCAAGCTCACGGCGGCGGTGCTGTGCGCGGTCACCGATGGAGCCGTAGACACAGAGAATCCGACGCGGCTTGTACATGCGTACAGTTTCCAGCAGGGAGCGCATCGACATTTCGTTGTGCGCATAGTCGATGATAACCGTGCAGTCATCAAATGCATCAACCATCTCCAGACGCCCGGGAACCGTCGCTTTTGCCAATGCCGGCAAAATGAGATCCTCTGCAATGCCGAGCCGCATCAGGACAGCGGCGGCACAGACGGCATTGTGGGCATTGCATTCTCCAGGCAGACGGAGCGACGCAGTCTGTGTTTTTCCGCTGCAGAACAGATCAAAGGTGAGACCGAGGGCGGTATCGGATTTCCATGGAGTAATGTTTTCCGCACGGAAATCGGCGTGATCTGAAAAACCGTAGGTCTGATACGGTGCACGGCAGGCGGCGATGACATCGGAGGTGATCGGGTCATCGGCGGAAATCAGCGCAAAATCGCACATGGAAAACAGCCGCAGCTTTGCGTTTTTGTAGTCCTCAAAATCGGGATGCTCGATGGGACTGACGTGATCCTCGGTGAGATTGGTAAACACGCCGATGTCGAAGCGGATACCGTCCACGCGATTTCGTACCAATGCCAGCGAGGAAACCTCCATGGCAACTGCCTTCATGCCAGCATCCGCCATCATACGGAAGGCGCGATGGATTTCATAGCTTTCGGGCGTGGAGTTGACCGTCGGGAGCAGGGTATCGCCAAAGGTGATGCCGATGGTGCCGATGGTACCGCAGGGAAGGGCGGCATCGTTTGCGGCTGAAGCAATCAGATTGGCAACCGTTGTTTTTCCCTTGGTTCCCGTGATGCCGATGATACAGAGCTCCCTCTGTGGATGACCGAAAAAAGCGTCAGACAGATATGGCAGTGCCGCGCGTGTGTCCGGGCAGACGATGACAAGCGCATCATCGTGCAGGGGAAGCGGGCGCTCAGCAAAAAAGATGCGGCATCCGGCATCATAGACAGCCTGTGCAAAGTCGTGACCGTCCAACCGTGCGCCGGGCATACAGACAAATGCGGTATCGGCGGCGGCGCGGCGGGAATCATAAACAAGCGCAGTCAGGGAGATGGAGTCCCATGGTCCAAGGTCACCATGGGATACAGAACAGGTAATGCCGGATTCTGTAAGAAGTGCGGAGATGGTCATACCGTTGTCTCCTCCCCGAGCGAAAAATCAAAGCCAACGGGTGTTTTGCCGCACGCGGTGATGGTCGAGGCGGCGAGCACATCGAGCGAATCGATGAAATACGGCGGCAGAGGGTAGTGCTTTTTGATCAGCGACAGCTCGGTACAGCCGAGAATCAGCACATCAGCTCCCGCATCCCGCAGTCTGGCGGATACGGCGAGAAACGCCTCCACATCGGGATCGCGTCCGTTTTTGATATCGTCGTAGATGATGCGCATGATACTCTTCTGATCCTCCAGTGTCGGGCGGATGCAGTCGATACCGTGAGCAGACAGAAAGCGGTCGTAGGTACCGGAGTACACCGTGCCGTCGGTGGCTAAAATCCCGGCGCGGCGGACACCGAGCGATGCCAGACACGATGCCGTTTCCTCCATGATATTGAGAATCGGCAGATCGGTGGAGGCCTTGAGCTTATCGTAAAAATAGTGTGCCGTGTTGCACGGAATGGCGACAAGATCGGCACCGTAGGTCTTCATGCGGCGGATATCCTCCACCATGACAGACAGCGGATCGTCGTCGGAGTGTCCGGTGATGAACGCCGAGCGGTCGGGTGTGGAGGCATGGCTGTTGATGATGATGTCGATGTGATCCTGATCGCAGGATGCCATGGTATGGCGGGTCAGAAGCTCATAGAAATACACCGTTGCCATCGGACCGAGTCCGCCGAGAATCCCGAGAACGGGAGATTTTTTATTGTTCATATTTTATAGGATTCCTTTTGTGGAGTTGGGACTGGTTTGGTGCCCGCACCAAATCGCAGTCGGACGACTGCGAAAGTCACAAAACACGGGAATGAAAATGTATTTTCATTCCCTGCAATAGGTGCGGTATTTTTCAAAGTGACGGTACTGGGATGCTGCCGCGTAGAACAGACGGCGGGGATTGAAGGCGATGTCCGGGCGGTACCAGACTGAGGAGAATGCCTTTTTTGCCTTAACCAATGCACGCGCCTTATCTGTCAGCGCATCGTTGTGGGTATATTTGAAAATGATGCTGCGCGGAATGGAATACCACAGCACCTCGTTCTCGCAGACATGGCATCCGTCGGGCAGATCGTCCGTTACATAGTCGCGTACGATGTACCGCGCGAGGTTTTCTCCTGCCGCCGTGACATAGAAGTTGGAGCGACCCTGCCGCAAATTGACCTCAAAGGCACGATAAGAGCCGTCACGCGGGTCGAATTTGATATCGAAGTTGGCATAACCGACATAGCCGATGTCCTCCAAAAACGCTTTGATCGGCTCGGTCAGCGCGGGATTGTATTCGGTGATGATCGCTGCATGATTGCCGCGACCCTTCGGCGTGTGTTCTTCCAACAGAACATGACCGAGGGTCATCATCTTGACCTTTGCGTCCTTTGAGCAGTAAGCGGTCAGAACATACATCCCGGAGTCATTGCCGGGAACCATATCCTGCAAAACGATCGAATCGTCGTAGCCGGATGCAAAAATCGTGTCAATGATCTCCTTGGTTCTTGCAGGCGATTCTGAGACATAGACCTTGTGCATCCCATCAAACGGATGCTTCCAGTAAATGACGGAGTTGGAGGGCTTGACGATGATCGGATAGGCAAAGCCGAGGGCTTCCTCGGTGTAAGCGGTTTCCGCTGTGTCAGTGCCGAGCGGGACAATGACGGTCTTCGGATAGGCGATGCCGTGCTTGTCGCAGTAGCGGTAGAAGCGCTCCTTGGACTGGAAGTCGTCCATCATCTCGGGTGTGTTGTACGGAATGATGAAGCGGTCGCCGAGTACCGGGCGGCTGCGTGCGATCAGATTGGCGTAATCGTCGGTACAGCCGATGAGAATCTTTTTTTCGTCCGGATGTGCCGCGGCGAAGGCGTTCATTTCTGATAAGAACACTTCGTCTGTGTCAAGCTCCGGCACGCAGTGAAAGTGAATGATTTTGGAACCGAGCGTTGCGGAGGTTTCATACCGTCCGAACGCCTCGGAGATGACGCCGTATTCCTCATGGAACGCGCGTGCAACGTGGTAGCAGTTGAGATCCGCGCCGATGATGACGGGGATGATGTTGGGAGTGGTCATATAGATTACCTCGGAATTGTAGTTGTAGGTGTTGAAACAGTCGGGTATGGATTGTAATGGGGCAGTAAGATGACGGGAGCATCCGTCCTAAGCCTTCCCTGGTGAGGGAAGGTGTCAAGTTCCCATAGGGAATTTGACGGATGAGTCGTTCTTTTGTAAATTTCAGGGTTAAATGATTCCAAAGGAATAAAGAAACAGAAAGTTTTCGTTGCCTTATGCTGCACAGACTTGTAACTGTGCTGACGACTCATCCGTCTTTTGGCAAAATTGCAGGGGCAATTTCACCAAAATCCACCTTCCCTGATCAGGGAAGGCTTGGACGCAGAGAGCGCGCCGCGGGCATAGTTGACACCCGTAATCGTCATTGTTATCAATCACTTCTCCATCACAAAAAACCGCTCATACCAGACAAGGAATGTAAACACGGTCCAGATCTTCCGTCCGTTGTTTGCTTTGCCCGCATAATGGTCATCAAGCAGTGTGTGCAGGGCGTACGTGTCAAAGAATTCACCTGCCCACGGCTCACTGAAGTAACGCTTGACATGGCGGTAGAATTTTTCATCCTTCAGCCAGTGGCGGATGGGAGTTGGGAAGCCTGCCTTTTTGCGGTTTGCCCATGCATCCGGGAGCGTTTTGTTTGCCGCCTGCCGCAGGACATACTTGGTGTCGATGTCGTTGACCTTGTATTCTGCCGGAATCCGCTCCGCCTGCTCCATGACGTATTTGTCAAGGAACGGGACACGCAGCTCCAGCGAGTGTGCCATGCTCATTTTGTCGGCTTTTAAGAGAATGTCGCCCGGCAGCCACAGATGCATGTCGAGAAACTGCTTCTTGGTCAGCTCATCGCGGTCGGAGACAAGTGCGTAAACATCGCGGACAATTTCATCCGCCGTCTTGCCATGGCGGTAATCCGGCTTCAGAATTGCGGTCGCTTCCTCAGCGGAGAATACCAGTGCCTGTCCCATGAAGTAGTCCTCCGGTCTGCCCGAAGCACGAAGCAGGAAAGAGCGTCCCTTGAAGGGCGGCAGGGGTTTCACCATGGATGCCAGTGCGCGGCGGATCGGCGCAGGAACGAGTTTCTTGAACTTCTTGACTTCCTTTGTGTCATTGTACCAGTCGTAGCCGGCAAAAATTTCGTCAGCACCCTCGCCGGAGAGTACAACCGTGACATGCTCGCGCGCCAGCTTCGCAAGGAAGTACAGCGGCACGGAGGAAGGATTGGACTGCGGTTCGTCCATGTGGTACTGAATGTCGGAAAACGCATCAAAGCATTCATCTGGAGTCAGGATGCGCTTATAGTTCTGAATCCCGAGCAGATCGGAAAGTTCTTTGGCATAATCCGTCTCGTCAAAGAATTTATCACCTTCGTGATCAAAGCCGACAGAGAATGTTTCATCGGGCATCAGTGACGCTGTGATATAGCTGGAATCGACACCGCCGGACAGGAATGCGCCGACACGGACATCGGAGATGCGATGCGCCGCAACGGATTCATTGATTGTGCGGTCGACATCCTCCACAAATTCACCAAAGGATTTGTTTTCACGCTCGAACACGGTATCCCAGTAGGCATGTGTGGTGAGTGTGCCGTTCTGATAGACATAATAGTGTGCCGGTGCGAGTTTTCTGACTCCGCGGAAGAACGTGTCCTCGCCGGACGAATACTGGAATGTCAGATATGCACGGAGCGCATCCGGGTTGACTGCCTTTTCAAAGGACGGATGCTCCAAAAAGCTCTTGATCTCCGAGCCGAACAGGAATGTTCCGTCGGCATTCTGCGTATAGTAATGCGGCTTGATTCCGAAGATGTCGCGTGCGCCGAACAGCAGATTCTTCTTTTGGTCGCGGATGACAAAGGCAAACATGCCGCGCAGACGGGAGAGAATGTCAAAGCCGTATTCCTCGTAGCCGTGGAGCAGTACCTCAGAGTCGGTATGAGACCGGAACGTATGTCCGCACGCAAGCAGTTCGTTCCGCAGTGCTTCAAAGTTGTAAATCTCACCGTTGAAGACAAGGGCAATTTCGCCGTCCTCGTTGGTCATCGGCTGACGTCCAGCCTCAGACAGGTCAATGATCGACAGCCGGCGGAAGCCGAGGGCAGTATCATCGTCGAGCCACGCCCCTTCCATATCGGGACCACGGTGAATGATGCGGTCGGTCATGCGGCGGAGGATTGCTTCCTTTTCCGCACGAGCGTGTATGTTATCTGAAAATCCGGCAAAGCCGCACATAATGTTTCTCCTGTATTTTATAAATATCGTCAATTTTGTTTGTGAAAGCCGCAAAACGCATGTGAAACAATTCTGCGCTATAATATATTAGTATACCATATTCTGCTGTCAATATCAAGTTTTTCCGGAAAATTTCACACATCTGACAAAGAAAACACGTATTTTTCTCAAAGAAGGACTGGACAAAGCCTTTGTTTTGCGGTATAATGGAGAAAAACGACCGGGAGGATTCCGACAATGAAAAAACTGTACGAACAAATTGCCAAAAACCTGCTCTCCGACTTGGTCCTGACTGTCGGTGATGTTACCTATTCCGAATATGCGCAGATCTTTTATGACCGCGGCGTCCGCTGTACCTATATTGCAGACAACGACGGTCTGTCTGTCTCGCTGGATGTCCATTTTGCGGAGGACGCAGTGATTTTTTACCTCGATGCATCGGCAGAACAGGGATTTGCCGCACAGAATGCGTTGTCGTTTGCGCTCGGTCCGACCGCGCCCGATGCCATGCTGGGCAGCCGTCATGACGGACCGTGGTGGATGTATCCGACCTTCGATACGGATTATACCGCGATTGCTCCGAAAACACAGTCGCTTCTGATCCAAAAGGGAATTCTGCATTATCATCTGCTTCCACTGTGCAGCGGAAATTTCCACGCGGAATTTGAGGCAGGGTATCTGCATCTGTCCTCAGGCATGGAGGGGCTTTCGCATCTGTCCGGCGCATTCCTTGCCGTTTCTGTATCGACGGACCCATATGAGGCGATAAACAACACCTATTCCGCATCGCGTGCAGACGGCGCCATTTCCGTCGCACTGCGAGAAGAACGCACGACACCTGCACTGTTTGACGGCTTCGGCTGGTGTACGTGGGATGCATTCTACAACGATGTTTCCTCGGCACTGATATACGAAAAGCTGGCGGAATTCCGCGAAAAAGACATTCCGGTCAAATGGATCATCATCGATGCAGGCTGGATGCAGCGGGACGGAAGACTTTTGCAGGGGTTGGAGGTCAATGACCATTTCCCGGAAGGTCTTGCGGCGGCGGTAAAAAGAATCAAAGAGGAATTCGGCATTGAAAAGGTTGGCATCTGGCATACCTTGCAGGCATTCTGGGACGGCATCGATCCTGCATCGCCGCTGGCAGAAGCATTGTCCGATGCGCTTGTCATGACCGCGTCCGGAAAACTGATTCCTGCACTGGATAAGGACGGTGCTGCCCGGTTCTGGGATGCATGGTATTCCTATCTGTCCTCATGCGGCATTGACTTTGTCAAGGTTGACAACCAGTCCTCACTCCCGGTTCAGTTGATCGGTACCGTACCGACAACCGAAGGATGCCGTGCGGCACATGCGCATCTTGAGCGCGCGGTGGAAAAGTATTTCGGCGGTGTCATCATCAACTGCATGGGCATGGATATGGAGAATGTGCTTGCCCGTCCGCGCTCTGCTGTCTCGCGCAACTCCGATGACTTCTATCCGACACATGAACGCGGCTTTATCAAGCATCTTTATCAGAACGCCTACAATGCCGTCTGGCACAGCCGCCTGTACTGCTGTGACTATGATATGTGGTGGTCTGATCATCCGGAATCTGCAATTCAGAGCGGTGTTCTGCGTGCCATCTCCGGCTCTCCTGTCTATGTCAGCGACAAAATCGGTGAAACCAATCGGGAAAACATTCTGCCGCTGCTCGACGGCGACGGTGCACTGATGCGCTGCGAGGGGGCCGCCGTTCCCACACGCGACTGTCTCTATACCGACTGTGCCAGAGAGGGTACGCTGCTCAAGGTATGCAACCGTGCCAAAGACAACTTCGCCATTGCCGCATTCAATGTCTCGGACGGACCTGTCACCGATACCGTCGATTTCGGTACCATACCCGGAATTTCGGAAACATGCGAATACATTGCATATGAATATTTTTCAAAAACCTATACCCGCGTCAATGCGTATGAAGATACGAAAGTGACATTGGAACGCGACGGCGTGGCAGTCTGGTCGCTGTATCCGATCCAAGTGGATGACGATGAAACTCTCCCCGAGGAAGAAGCAGAATATGTGCTGATCGGTTCTGCCGAAAAATATGTGCCGATCGCACAGCGCCGCTTGACCCGTGTCACAGTGTCTGCGTTAGGACTATGATCCTCCTTTGACCAATGGTGTCATAATCGATTGCAAAATTGCATTTTGCAATCGGTTTCATCGGGCTGACGCATAGCCAACGAAGTTGCAGCGCAACTTCTGAAGAAATGCAATGCATTTCTTCGGATGGCGTCCCTTTGGTCGCTTTGAAGGTGTCTTTTTGGGCGGGAAACCCGCCCAAGCGACGCAATTTGTTTATATATCGCCCTTTGGGCGATGAAGGTAGGCAATTTTGCAATTGCCTACCAATGGTGTCAGCGTTTCAGCTGACACCATTACCCATCTGACCTCATTTTGCGGTCGCACGATGCGGTATGTGTATAAATACAAAAAATATACACAATATCCCTTGACTATTTTTCGGGAATATGGTATAATCATTCACGGACAATAATAACGACGGCGCAGTATCCTAGTTGGGGCTGACTGTTCTGAAAGCGGGCCTAAAAATCCGTTAAAGGGCATAACGATGAAGCTCCTTGTGCCTGCTTTTTACGCCCAGTTTAGGGTGGGTGCTGGGAGAATGAGGGTCCGGGCGTCCCACAATGGCATGTGGGGTGCGTCCCGTACTCTTTTGAGGCATCTTTTCGTGGGGACGGAATGCTTGATACTCTGTTTGCAGTACCGCGGCACTGATTTCTGTGACCGGTATTCGGGCGGAGCAACGTCTGCCGCTACGTTCTGATGATTAAACCTATCATGCGGTGCGTTTTTTTCTGACGCTGTGGATAGATGTAGCCTGCCTTGCGTGGAGGCAGCGGATTGCGGATCAGGTCACTTCCTGTCACGGCCGGACGGGTTCTGACCATTGCCGCATGAAACTGTGTCTGCAAAAGAGGCTAGGAACAGATTCGGCTTCATTTGGGAAAACCTCTAGGCTGTTGCATCAGCAGATACTGTATGGATTGCAGTGCGTTCCGACAAGGCAATCAAGTCGCGGTACATGGTGACATACCGACGGTTCCTTTGATGGGAAACCGCTCTTATTGGCAACAAGGAGCAGGGACCGGGGAAATCCAACTTGACTATATGGCGCAAAGTTTACGTACAGGACCGCCGTCGCTTTTATTATTTTCCAAACTTCCATATGAAATTACGATGCCGCACAGACTGCATGGAGGATTCCATGCGTTGTGCGGTACTGATATACTTATATAAAAATAACAGGAGACGACATTGGATACGCACACAAAACCGAAAGGAAAGCCCAAGCAACCGGAAAAAACCAAAACAAAACTGAATATCCGCTGGATTGTGACGGTGTTCATCGTCAGTATTTCCATTTCCGCCATTCTGTCTTTGATCTGCAACGAGCTGATCGGACACATGGCAATACTGATGCAGTTTATCGTCCTTCTTCTGATCATTTTCCTCGGTATCTTGTTCGACATCATTGGTCTTGCTGTGGCAACTGCGGATGAAAAGCAGTTCCACTCCATGGCGGCCCGCAAGATCAAGGAAGGCAAAATTGCGGTTGCCATGATCCGCAACGCCGACAAAATGTCATCGGTCTGCAACGATGTTGTTGGTGATATCTGCGGTATTGTGTCCGGTGCGACAGCGGCATCGATCGCAATGCGTGTGTTCACCGATCCCTCCATATCCTTTTTCGGCAATCTGCTTGTGACAGCACTTGTTTCCGGTATGACCATCGGCGGCAAGGCAATCGGTAAATATTTCGGTATGAACTTCTCCGAAGACATCATCTATGTCATTGCGAAGCTGGTGCGGTTCATACCCATGAAAACAGGTAAAAAATGAGACTTGATCTTTATCTGACAGAAAACGGCTATGCCGCATCCAGACAGCGCGCAAAGGTTCTCATTGACGCAGGACAGGTTTATATTGATGGCGTGCAGAGAACCAAGGCATCCTTTTCCGTTCCGGACAGAGCAGACATCCGCGTGGAAATCCGCGGTGAGGTCATGCCGTATGTCGGGCGCGGCGGCTATAAAATGGCAGGTGCACTGGATGGTTTTGATGTGAATCCCGCAGGCTTTGTCTGTGTCGACATCGGTGCATCCACCGGCGGCTTTACCGACTGCCTTTTGCAGCGCGGTGCGGTGAAGGTGTATGCCGTTGACTCCGGCTCCGATCAGCTTGCGCAGTCACTGCGTGACGACGACCGTGTTGTCGTGATGGAGCAGTTCAATGCACGTGCACTGGATGAAACCCATACAGGCGGACGCGTTGATCTGTGTGTGTGCGACGTATCGTTTATCTCTCTGACGAAAATTTTCGAGCCCGTGACGCGGGTACTCTGTGATTATCATCCGCAGACGAGGGCAGGCAGCTTTCTGGCACTGATCAAGCCGCAGTTTGAAGCAGGCAAGGAGTATATTGGCAAAGGCGGCATTGTCCGCGACAAAAAGGTCTATCTGCGCGTGATCACCGATCTTATCCGTGCGGCGGAGGAGATGGGACTGTACTGCGTTTCCGTCATTCCATCCCCGATTCTCGGCGGTGACGGCAACCGCGAATTTTTAGCGCATTTTGCCTGTCGTGCACCGAGTGCAGCCAATCGCGCACTGCTTGACAGAAACTGTCTTCTGAACATCATTTCCGGAGACTGACCGGACACCTGCTGTGTCTCCGATGTCCCCGCGGCGAAAGGAGCATTGCCATGCAGAAACAAATCCATACCGCCGCTGTCTGGCCGAATCCGCAGAAGGATATCGGTCTGCGTGTCACGCGTGATGCCATCGCTGTACTGGCAGGATGCGGAACAACACCGATTCTGCCGCAGTCCATGCGGGAAGCACTCGGTGCAAAGCTTCCGATACAGACAGTCTTTGTGCCGGACGACGCATTGTTTGGCGGCTGTGACTGTGCCATTGTGCTCGGCGGTGACGGGTCTGTCATCAAGGTTGCTTCTGCTTGTGCCGACGCAAAAATCCCGGTGCTTGGCATCAATCTCGGGCGTGTCGGTTATCTTGCTGAGGTAGAACAGGACGAATTATTCCTGCTGTCCCGCCTGTGCCGCGGTGAATACCGTGTAGAGCGGCGGATGATGCTGTCGGCATCCGTTCTGCGTGACGGCAGGGAGATTTTCACGATGCCGTATGCACTTAATGAAGCCGTCATTTCCAACGGTGCAATCACACATATGGTAGAGCTGGCAGTCACCTGTGACGGTCAGGCTGTTACACAGTTTCATGCTGACGGTGTAATTGCAGCAACACCGACCGGATCTACCGCATATTCCATGTCAGCAGGCGGTCCGATCATCGATCCGGCTCTTGACTGCTTCTGCCTGACACCGGTCTGCGCCCATTCGCTGAGTGCGCGGCCGATGCTGCTGTCCGCAGACTGCACGCTGGAGATTCAGAATATCTGCCAGCGCGAGGACAATACCTATCTCACCGTGGATGGCGCAGCAAACTTTAAGCTGCTTTTCGGCGATGTTGTTCGGATCCGTCGGTCTGCGGCAGAAACGCGCATGATCCGCTTCCATGAAAACAGCTTTTTCTCGGTGCTGAACCGGAAAATGCAGTAACCGATCCCTAAATGAACGCTGACCGCTGCCCAGTGCGGGTGCGGTTGAATTATAAATAATAAGGCAGGTAATCCGCAATGAAACAGAACCGGCACGAAAGAATCATAGAAATCATCCATGCGCACGACATTGAAACGCAGGATGAGCTGCTCGAAAAGCTGAAGGAAGACGGCTTTGAGGTTACGCAGGCAACCATTTCCCGTGACATCAAGCAGCTGCAGCTGGTCAAGGTCGCAGGACAGGATGGGCATTATAAATATGCCGTTTCCCAGCACTCCGGTACCAAAACCGCATTGAAATTCAAGACCATTCTCAAGGAAACCATTGTCAAGGTCGATTATGCGCAGAACATCGTTGTACTTAAGACCTATTCCGGTATGGCGCAGGCAGCGGCAGCGGCGATTGATGCTCTGCAAATGCAGGACATTGTCGGTTCGGTTGCCGGTGACGATACCATTCTGATTGTTATGCGTTCCTCGGAAATCGCCGGTGATTTCACCGAAAAGTACAAGGAACTGCTTCATTGATCGGCCATGCTGGATACATTACACATTGAAAATATCGCTGTTGTCCGAGAGGCTGACATCAATCTCGGACGCGGCTTCACCGTTCTGACCGGTGAAACGGGTGCCGGAAAATCGATCATCATCGATGCGATCAACCTGCTGCTCGGCTCCCGTCCCCAGAGAGATCTGATTCGCTCCGGTGAAACAGCGGCATTGGCATCTGCGGTTTTCTCCGACATCCCCAAAAATCTCGCATCCCAGATGACCGATGCGGGAGTCCGTCTTGACGAGGACGGCAGTCTGTTTTTACAGCGCACAGTACAGACCGACGGCAAAGCATCCACGCGCATCGGCGGACGTCCCGTTTCCGTTGCTTCACAGAAGGAATTCATCGGTGCGCTGATCGCCATTCACGGTCAGCACGACAATCAGCAGTTTCTTCGCCCGGAGATGCATATCCGCTATCTCGACGATTTTGCCGGTGATGAATCGCTTTTGTCTGCATATGCGGCGCTATATCATGAATACTGCGACATCCGCGCAAAGATCCGTTCTCTGCAAAAAAATGAGCAGGAAAAAGCGCGCATGGCAGAGCTTCTGAAATACCAGATTGCTGACATCGACAGCGGCAGACTGAAGCCGAAGGAAGAGGAGCTTCTTCTGCAAAAGCGTGCAAAAATCCGCAATGCGGAAAAGATTGCAAAGCAGGTCAAAACGATCTGTCATGCGCTGTACCGCAGTGAAAAAGGCTATTCCGCTGTAGAGCTGATTGACCGTGCAGTATCGGCGCTGGATGCTATGACAGAAATTATGCCCGAAGCGGCGGCGTTTTCCGAGAAGCTGTCCGGCTTCCGCTACGAAATCGAGGACATCGCCGAGACCGTGCAGGCATATGCCGATGACGACGAGGGCGATCCGTCGCTGCTTCTGGATAAGATTGAAACGCGGCTGGAGGGCATCTCAAAGCTGAAAAAGAAATACGGTGCGACAGTCGAGGAAGTTCTTTTGTATCGCGAAAAGGCTGCGGCAGACTTGGATGATATCACACTGTCGGATGAAAAAATCGCCGAGCTGAAGGAACAGCTGGCTAAAAAAAGGAAAACTCTGGATGCGGCTGCGGCGGAATTGACATCTGCACGCAAGGCAGCCGGTGAAACGCTTTCCGTGCGCATCATGGAGGAGCTTGCCTTTCTCGATATGGAAAAGGTACAGTTTTCCGTTTCGATCCGACCGCTGTCGGCTGTGACAGACGAGGATGAGGACGATGCGGCTCGATACAGTGCAAACGGCTGTGACAGCGTTGAATTTCTGATCTCGACCAACCCCGGGGAGCCTTTGAAGCCGCTTGAAAAAATTGCATCCGGCGGTGAGCTTTCGCGTATTATGCTTGCGGCGAAATGCGTCATGGCGGCAAGCGAGGAGATTTCCACGATGATTTTTGACGAGGTCGATACCGGTGTTTCGGGTAAAACCTCGCAGAAAATCGGCATCAAGCTCCGCGAGCTTGGCAAAACCGGCTGTCAGGTCATCTGTGTCACGCACTCCGCACAGATAGCAGCGCTCGCTGATGCGCACCTGTATATCTCCAAGCATGAGGTGGACGGCCGCGTCGAAACCACGGTCACACCGCTGGACGAGGAGGGAAGAATCGGTGAGCTTTCCCGCATCATCGGCGGTATCGAGATCACCGACGCCATCCGCGCAACTGCAAGAGAGTTGCTTGCGGGCGGACGGGTTTTATAATCGTGTATGAAAAAGGGAACAGTCGACGGTACGAAAAGTACCGGACTGTTCCTCTTTTTTGCAGTTCATTTACACGACATGCTCCTCCAGAATCCCGCGGAGTGCCGCCATGGAGCTGCTGTGAGAACGGGCGATGCGTGTGCGGCTCGGAACATCACTGAGCACACAGTGAATCATTTTATGTGATACCGTTCCGGTAAATACGACCAGAAGGTCGGGGGAGCCGATATTTTTGACACTGTTTGACATTTGTGGTAGACCTTCGCCTTGCATTTGTATTTGCCGCAAAGATCGAGGTACTGACGGGTCATACATTCATTTCCGCCGAGAATCACAACACTCATGGGATCATCTTCTTTGATGTTTTTTATTTCTTGTAAGTTAGCATAAGCTAACTTTTGGTGATTCAAAAAAGCCTTGCGGCTTTTTTGAAAGAGGAACAGTTTGGTTTATGAAATGTCGGTAATATGATAACCGGCACGTTCGATTCGGGAGATCAGGAGGGCATCGTCAATGGATTTTTCATAGGATACCGTCAAACGCTGTTTTTTCAGATTGACGGAACCGGCAGCACCGGGAATGTCATTGACAAGCTCCTCGACACGGTTCTTGCAGTTGATGCAGTGCATACCCTCAACAGAAAACGTTTTTGTATACAGCACATGTTTCAGACGCTTCTTTTTCGGTGTATAACCGCTGCCGCCGCAGCATCCGCCCCGACCTTTGAAATGCTTTGCGGCAGAGCAGATGCCGAAGAGGGCCAAAAGTGCAAGAAGGACAATAATGAGAAGATCGGTCATCGCTTACTTGCGGAGTGAGTATTCTGCACGCAGCTTCTTGTTTGTGTTGTTGATAATTACGATGATGACCGCTGCCATCACAAGAATAGCGACCAGACCTGCGATTGCCGCACCGACATTCAGATCACCGCCGGTGACGATCGTACCGATGGTGTATACGAGATATGCGACAGTGTAGCCAATTGCGAGCTGAAGACCGATGCCGCCCCACAGCCACTTTGCGGACTTCATTTCCGCGTTCATTGCACCGATGGCGGCAAAGCACGGCGGCGTGTAGAGGTTGAACATCAGGTAAGCAAGTGCAGCTGCCTTGGAGATTGCCATGATGCCGGCAACCTCGGTACCGGTGCCTTCCAGCATCGCAAGCTCATCCATGTCGATGAGGTTATCAAGACCGACAAAGCAGACCGCGAGCGTACCGACAACATTTTCCTTTGCGATGAAGCCGGTGACAGCTGCGGCTGCCATCTGCCAGGAGAGCACACCGATGATCGGAACAAGCAGATATGCAAACGGACGCGCGATGGATGCGAGGATGGATGCGTCAGCCGTTTCAGCAACAGCAAAGGACCAGGTGAAGGTCTGCATCAGCTGAACTGCCATGTTGCAGAGAAGGATGATGGTAGCGGCCTTGACGATGTATGCCCAGCCGCGGCTGCACATGGACTTGAATGCGCCCCAGAGGGAAGGAATCTTATATTCGGGAAGCTCAATGATGAAGAAGGATTTCTTGAAGCGGTGACCGGTGATTGCGTTAATGAGCAGTGCGCCGAGGAAGATCAGCAGAATACCGGACAGGTACATGACGGTGCTGACCCAGCCCGCATCCTCAAAGAATGCACCCGCGAACAGCGCAATGACGGGAATCTTGGCGCCGCAGGGCATGAACGGTGCGAGCATCGCGGTTGCGCGGCGTTCGCGTTCCAGGCGGATGGTACGGGATGCCATGATGCCGGGAACGGCACAGCCGATGGTAATGACGAACGGAATGACGGACTTACCGGACAGACCGACCTTCTTGAAGATGGGGTCAAGTACAACGGCAACGCGGGACATGTAACCGCAGTCCTCCAGCAGAGCAATCAGGAAGTACATGACCATAACGAGCGGGAGGAAGCCGACAACCGCAACGACACCACCGATGACGCCGTCAACGAGAATCGCGGAAAGCAGGGGGGATGCATCTGCAAGCAGCTCACCGACCCAGCCCTGGAAAGCTTCCAGCCAGCCGACGAGCAGATCTGCGATGGGCGTACCGACCCAGACCTGAGAAATCTGGAACACGAGGAACATGACCACGGCGAAAATCGGAATGCCGAGCCACTTGTTGGTCAGAACCGCGTCGATCTTGTCGCCGAAGTTCTTATCCTTTGTCAGAACCTTACGGTCTTCAACCGCTTTGACAATTTCATTGACAAACGCAAAACGTTTGCGGTCTTCGGCTTCGACCGCTGCCTTGTCGGTCAGATCGATGTCAGCCTGATGATAGGGGGCAGTCTGGTCTTTTCCGGATGCGGCGATGGCGGCTGACACAACTTCTTTCATACCGCGTGCGGAAGATGCAGAGGTTTCCACAACGGGACAGCCGAGCTTTTCCGACAGAATCTTTGCGTCAATCTTGTTGCCTTTCTTGTCGTTGATGTCGCTCTTGTTCAGTGCAACAACAACCGGAACACCGAGCTCGAGCAGCTGTGTTGTGAAGAACAGGCTGCGAGACAGGTTGGTGGCATCCACGATGTTGATGATGGCGTCGGGATTTTCGTTTTTGACGTAGGACGAGGTGATGCTTTCCTCCGAGGTAAACGGGGACATCGAGTATGCGCCGGGAAGGTCGACAGCGATGGGCTGTTCGTTTCCGCCGCAATAGCTCTTTTTGATGGGGTGCTCCTTCTTGTCCACGGTAACGCCTGCCCAGTTGCCGACTTTCTCATTTTGGCCTGTGAGTGCGTTATACATCGTAGTCTTACCGGAGTTGGGATTGCCGGTCAATGCGATTCTCATATTGGGTCCTCCATTGTTTTTTATCCTCGAGGCTTTGTTGGTCCTACGGGAGAGTTGACTGATCGGAATTAGCCTTGGCTAACCTTTGCACACAAAAAACAGAAACAGGCAGAGTTCTGCACGTTTCGATTGCACGTTTGATGTTAGCCTTCGCTAACACGCGGTTTGAAAAACAAGTTAGCTTCATCTAACCGTGGTAAAGTATACCATATCCACAGGCGTTTGTCAAGCTATTTCCGAAAAAAAATCAACAATTTTTGCGATTTTTAAGTCGGCAGGAAAAACCGCCGCATACCTCTGCTTTGCTGGCGTTCCGAACAGAGTATATGCGGCGGCTCTTGCTATTTATGACGGGCAGTTGACCGTACCGACGAACAGCGGGATACTGCTTTTTGTAATTGCGAAGACAAACGGGCGGTCCAGCACAAAGTCGATGACTTCATTGGGCGGCGCAGCGGCACCGGCACCGAAATTCAACTCAATATATGCGGCGGCAGCAACACCTTTTTCATCGATCTTTACACGAACATCCTGGTTGATGCTGTCAAGATAAGCGGGGTCATTGTTCTCATTTGTGCGAATAATGGACGGTGTAAAGTCATTGCCGTATTCCTCAAAAATTTTTGTCAAGCCTGCGGACTGCAGTGCATTTTTCAGATCGGCGGAGGCGGAAACATCAAACTGCGGTACGGTGAGATTGACTTTCATATAGCGATAATTCTCTGCTTCCTCCGACCACGGATGATCCTGTGTCATCATCTCCATGTAGGCGTCATCGTTAAGAACATCGTCGACGGTCTTATCTTCATCCGGCAGAATAAACCACATTGTGGAGCCGTTTTCGAGATACATCTCGACTGCACCCCAATCCTCGTCCCAGAAGTAGTTCATGTGGACTTCCTTTTTGTTCATAAAGGTCGCCGCTATTTCACCGTCGTGTGTGTGGAATGTGCCTTGGGTGTTGGCGGATGCGCTGAACTCATGCGCCCATTTCGACTGGAAATAGACTGTGGAGGCAATGGCAAGCACCTGATCGTGCGGCTCAAGTTGCAGATTTCCTGTGCGGTCCTTGAGCAGTCCGCCTGTCTGATTGCGCATCCAGTTGGTCATCGCACGGTTGGTACGCGCACTGCCAAGATCACCTTGATAGACCGACGCATAATAGTCGTGTGCAAGCAAATCCATTGTCTCCTGTACATATTCGACATCACGGTCAAGCCAAAGGGAGTTGGCAAGGACGCTGATTTCCTTGTTGTTGTCCTCATAGATATCCTCCCAGACAGCACTGATGCGGTCGCGCAGTTCCTCTGTATCATCAGCACCGAGGACATCCAGCAGCTGTTCCTGTGTTTCGCTGCCCGTCAGCTCTGCCGTCATCGCAAGTGCGATATACGCATTGATCGGCGACCAGATGCGGTTGGTCAGGTCAGTCCCCGACAGCACATCAAAGGATATCTGTGCGGAAAAGTCGGCAATCGGCGGCTGTGCAGCGGTGACCAGTGCTTCTCGGTTATCACATTCCGTTCTCCAAAGGCCGTATTTCGGGGATTTATAATCGGGGCGTTCCATTTTTCGCGAATCGGAAGCTGCACTGACTGTTTTGGCAGAAACAATCAGTGGAATCCCCGGAATATTGTTTACAAGGAGTACCACCGCCAGCATTGCCGCAATGGCGCCAAGCCACTTCCATTTGCGCGGAATGTGCGGCTTTTTGTGCTTTTGAGCGTCCGCGACATAGGCATCGGGCGCTTCACCGATCATGTCAAGAATCTGTTCCCGTTTCATAGATATCCCTCACTTTCCAGAAGTCTGCGCAGCTTGCTGCGTGTGCGGTACAGCATGGAAACCGTTTTGCTCTCCGAAAAACCAAACGATACCGCAATGACAGAAACCGGTTCCATAAACCAATACCGGCACAGAAAAACGCGGCGTTCTGTAGATGGCAGCGTATCAAGAAAAGCGGTGATGACACGCACCATATCCTTCTGTTCGATTGCAGTTTCCACATCGTCAGCAGATGCACAGTCGCCCAGCTCATCAAGAACCAGCGGCATTTCACCGCCGCCGCGCTTATCTGCATGACGGTGCCGCCAGCGGTCGATCGAGATACGGCGGGTGATCTTGCCGAGAAACGTGGACAGCGCCGACGGCTTATGCGGCGGCATGGAATCCCACGCGTCAAGATAGGTATCATTGACGCTTTCCTCGGCATCTTCGTTGTCATAGAGAATGTTGTATGCAATGCTGCGGCAGTAATTGCCGTACTTTGCCGCAGTTTCCGCGATTGCAGATTCCGAACGTGCCCAGTAAAGTTCCACAATCCGGTCATCCGAGAGCATTTTTGCTGATTTCATTTTCACGCTCGACACCTCCATTGATGCTTCGTTATCTATCTACTCGCAAAAAAATCGCGTTCATTGCATCCAAAACATATTTTTTCGAAATTTTTCCATCCTCGTACCGCATTGGTTTACTTCATTATACTGTAAATTGTAAACATTGTCAAGGGTTCCTTTTTCGCGTTGGAAGCGGTTACCGAAAACAGATTTGACAAACCGGTGACGTCGTGATATAATAGATAAAAATCGGACAGAAAGGACGCTTCTTTTACAGAAGCCGGTAAAATGACATGTTAACACGGGATGAGGTTCGCGCTGCAATCCGGTTCGGTTCGCCGCCGCGTCCGCCGCGCGCTTTTACCAAATGGTGGGGAGAAGGTCTGAGGGAGCAGTATGGAGAGCGTCTGCATACATTTGACCGATACGAAGAAGATGTTGTCGTGGTGCCGTTTCCATGTCCGTCCTTTTCGCCGCGGGCAGACGGTTTTTACTGGCGTCTGCCGAAGCAGAGGACAGACCGTCGGGGCGGACACGATTCCAACGCGGCACTGCCGGACTGGAACGATCTGCCGGCTCTTTTAGCTGCACTTCCCAACACGGAGGCACCGGGACTATTTGACGAAGCCGCACGGCTCGCTCGTGAAGCGCATGAGGCGGGCAGGTATGTGCTGATTCATCACTGGTCGCTGATGTACGAACGCATCTGGAATTTCCGCGGGATGGAGACGCTGTTGCTGGACTATTATGATTATCCGGACGAAGTTCATGCGCTGCACCGTGCGGTTGCCGATACCGAGGAAAAACTGCTGCGCCGCGCCATCCGCGAGGTACAGCCGGACGGATATATGTTCAGCGACGACCTCGGAACACAGACCGCACCGATGATGAGTCCTGAAATGTTCCGGGAATTCATCAAGCCGTACTACAAGCAGCTGTGGGGGCTGGCACGAAACAAGGATATCGATGTCTGGCTGCATACCTGCGGCAATATTGCGCCGCTGATCGGAGATTTCATCGATTGCGGACTTTCCGTTCTGCACCCGATTCAGAAGCATACCATGGATTGGGACGCGACTGCCGCACAGTGGAAAGGGAAAATCGCCTTCTGGATCGGCATGGATGTACAGGATACACTCATCAACGGAACACCGGAGGAGGTTCGGCGCGAGGTACGTCTGATGCGCGATACCTTTGATTCACCGACGGGCGGTTTTCTGTATGCCGCGGGTAACGGCATTATCAGCGGTACGCCGCTTGAAAATATCGAAGCGTGGCTGGACGAATGCCTGCATTACAAAAACGGATAACGCAAACGAAAAGGGAACACACTGCTGTCAGGCGGCAGGTGTTCCCTTGGTTTTGTCGGTTAATCTGGTTTATCAGGGGCTGTCATAGCGATGGCCTCCGGCGTGATCGGCAGTTCTCTGTGCCAGACACCGGTGGCACGGTAGATGGCGTGCGCGATGGCGGGGGCTGGCGTGTTGATGACAATTTCACCGATGGATTTCGCCCCGAAGGGACCGGTCGGCTCACAGCTTGCCTCAAACTCGACATGCAGCTGTCCGATATCCAGTCGGGTCGGAATCTTGTACTGCATGAAGCTCGATTCCATCGGACGGCCGCGCTCGTTGTAGGTGACATTTTCGTAGAGCGTATGACCGATGCCCTGTACAATGCCGCCCTCGGTCTGGATGCGGGCAAGAGCAGGGTTGACCGGTGTGCCGCAGTCGACAACGGCGGTATAGTCAAGCACGGTAACCTGTCCTGTCAGACGATCCAGCTCAATCTCAACCATACCGACCATGAACGGCGGCGGGGAGACGGGTGAGGAGTGGGATGCTGTCGCAACTGCCGCATCGGTCGCCCCCAGCTGTGTCCGGTAGGCGATATCGGTCAGTGTTACCGCTTTGCCGTCGGCAGCCCGTGTGACGGCTTTTCCATCAAAGACAACCTCGTCCTCGGAACAGGAGAGCATTTCGGCGGCAATGGCACAGATTTTCTTTTTCAGATCGGTACAGGCTTTTTCGACTGCCTTGCCGGTGATGTATGTGGTAGATGATGCATAGGAGCCGGAGTCGTAAGGCGAGGCATCCGTGTCGGCACCGAAGACGGCAACATCCTCAAAATCGCAGTCCATGCATTCGGCAACCATCTGCGCAAGAATCGTATCACAGCCGGTCCCCATATCGGCGGCACCGATGAGCAGATTATAGGTACCGTCCTCGCTGAGCTTGACGGTTGCGGAGCCAACGTCGACATTGGAAATACAGGAGCCCTGCATCGCCATCGCAACACCTGCCGCACGTACCTTGCCGTCTCCCATCTCGCGGACAGGATACCGGTTTTCCCAATCAAAGAGTCTGCGGCAATGCTCCATGCAGCGGTCAAGCGCACAGGCATTGTTCGGCTCACCGTAGTACGCCGGCATAACCATGCCCTCCTTAACCATACAGCGGTCACGCAGAACTGTGGGGTCGATGCCGATGCGCTCGGCAAGCTCGTTGACGGCGGATTCAACGGCAAAAATGCCCTGTGTCGCGCCGTAGCCGCGGTAAGCACCTGCCGACTGCAGGTTGGTGTAAACAACGTCATAGGCAAACCGGTGTGCGCGGAGGGAGCCGGTATACAGCGGAATCGATTTGTGACCGGAAAGCCCGACGGTGGTCGGACCGTGTTCGCCATACGCACCGGTGTTGGACAGCGTAAATAAATCGAGTGCGCGGATAGTGCCGTCACGATCAGCGCCCAACCGCACGCGGATTTCCATTTCATGGCGCGGCGAGCCTGCCGTCTGTACCTCGGTGCGGGTGTAGACCAGACGTGCCGGCCGTCCGGTTTTCACGGTGACAAACGCCGGATACACCTCACAGACGGCGGATTGCTTGGCACCGAAGCCGCCGCCGATACGCGGCTTTTCCACGCGGATACGGCTCTTTGGAATGCCGAGCGCACGGGAGAGGATACGGCGTGTATGGAAGACAATCTGCGTCGAGGAGACAACATGCAGCCGTCCATAGGCATCGAGATCGGTATAAACGACGAACGGTTCCATCATGCCCTGCTGGAATGCACGGGTATGATAGGTGCGGTCAATGACGATGTCACATTCCGCCATGACGGCGTCGACATCCCCGTCCGCATCCACCTCGCTTGCAACAAGATTGCGCTTCGGATCCCCGCCAACCGCACACGGCGGATACCAATCCTCCTCCGGATGCACGAGTATCGGATTGTCTTTTGCAGTACGGAAATCCAGCACCGCGTCCAGCACTTCATAATCGACGCGGATCAGACGCATCGCCTTTTCTGCCGCCTTTTCTGTTTCCGCCGCAACAATGGCGACTGCATCCCCTGTAAAGCGGACATGACGGTCGAGAATCAGACGGTCATACGGAGAGGGTTCGGGGAAGGTTTGTCCCGCAATGGAAAAGCGCGTGGTCGGAACATCCTCCCATGTAAAGACAGCTGCAACGCCGGGAACCTTCCGGGCGGCATCGGTTTGGATGGACCGGATCATCGCATTGGGATGCGGGGAACGGAGGATTTTGACGACCAGTGCATCGCGCGGTGTCACGTCCTCGGTATAGACAGGCTTACCTGTCAGAAGCTGCATCGAGTCCTTTTTGCGGAAGGATTTGCCGACGGTTCTCAGTTTTTTCTGTTCCATGTTCAAGTATCCCCCTGCTGTTTGCTGTCAAGATAAGCACGGATACCGCGCAGCTGTCCGTCATACCCGGAACACCGACAAAGGTTGCCGGCAAGATATGCACGGATCTCGTCATCTGTCGGATTGGGATTCTCACGGAGCAGAGCAATGGTATTCATGACAAAACCGGGATTGCAGAATCCGCACTGGTCAGCGCCCTGATCGGCAATGAATCCGATAAAATCGGCGGCTTCCTCCTGCAAGCCTTCGAGAGTACGGATGTCGTGTCCGCCTGCGCGTACAGCAAGCATCGAGCAGGAAAGGATCGGTTTTCCATCCATGAGTACCGTGCAAAGACCGCAGTTTGCTGTATCACAGCCGCGTTTGACGGAAGGACAGCCGTGTGTGCGCAGAAAATCGATGAGCATCAGGTCTGCGTCCACCGTTTCGGTGATTTTCTTTCCGTTGAGTGTCAGTATCAGTTCCATTTGTCCTCTCCTCCAAGCCGTAATGCCGCGCGCTCGGTCAGTACGCGGATCAGATGGGTGCGGTATGCGGCACTGCCGCGCAGATTGCCGGCTGTCGGTACCCGCCGGGCGACCGATTCTGCAAAGGCATGTGCGGTTTCCTCGGTAATTCTGTCGACTGTCAGTCCGGTGTCATCGCGGATGACCATCGCCTTCGCAGGACGTGCACCGATGACGGTGTGTAGTCCGCCGATGTCCGATACGGCACAGGCAAGCACAGGGAAGTCGGTACGCTGCCGGCGCATTGCCGAATACACGACGCGACCCGGTGTTTTGCGGACAATCAGCCGCACGAGAATGTCACGGTCAAACGGCTTGGTGACAAACTGTGTCAGCGGAATCACTCCGCCGCGGTACAGCTCGACACTGGTATCCATGGCGAGAAATACCGTCAGTACATCGGAAAAGCCGAACCGCCCCCAAATGCTTCCGCCGACGGTTGCCATATTGCGGAACTGCACACCGACAATGTCGCGCACCGCTTGACAGACCGCATCTCCGGAATAGCGGTTCAGCCCCGCATGAAGCTCCAGCTGGCGCAGTGTCACCGATGCGCTGATGAGAAAGGCATCATCGGTTTCTTCAATCGTATTAAGTCCGAGATCGCACAAGTCAATGGCGGTCCCGATGTTTCTCCGTCCAAGGCGCATCCAAAGCATTCCGCCGATGATTCGGTTCTGCTTTTTCTGGTTCAGCTCCCACGCTTCTTCCAGCGTTTGCGGTCGGACGTAATTCTGTATCGTCAGCATCATCACAACTCCTATTCAAAATCATTTTCATATATTATAACAATATTATAACAGAATTGCTTGACTTTGTACAGAGGATTTGGTATAATTTCTTTGTAAATTCTCGGAGTTTGTCCTCTTTTGCAGGCACATCCCGAAATACCGACAAAGGAAGACTTTGCAAACGAAAGCCATGGAGGTTTCTATGAAACGCATTTTATCTATGTTATTGGTTCTTGTCATGCTGACAGCATTGGCGGCGTGCGGCGGTGACGCCAAAACAGACGACACATCCGATCTTCCCGCATCCGTGACATATCCCATCACCGTGACAGACCAGGCAGGACGGACTGTTGTCATCGAGGAAGAACCGCAGACGCTGGTCAGCGGTTACTATATTTCCACCAGCGCACTGATCGCACTGGAGCTTGACGACCGCATGGTCGGCATCGAGGCTAAGGCAGACAAGCGCTCCATCTATCAGCTGGCATCCCCGGAGCTGATCTCCCTGCCAAGCGTAGGTTCGGCAAAGGAATTTGATCTGGAGGGGTGTGCCGCGCTCAACCCCGATCTGGTCATTCTGCCGATGAAGCTGAAGGATGCGGCGGCAACGCTGGAAGGCCTTGGCATCGATGTCCTGCTTGTCAATCCGGAAAACCAGGCCCTGCTTGAAGAAATGATCACACTGATTGCGACGGCAGCAAACAAAGGCAGCCGTGCAAACGAGCTGCTTGACTTCATCGCTGCGTGTGAGGCCGATCTGGAAAAGCAGATCGCAGGCACCGAAGCCCCCTCTGTATATCTTGCCGGCAACTCCGACTTTTTGTCCACCGCAGGTAATGCCATGTATCAGTCTGACATGATCCGGCTGGCTGGCGGTGTCAATGCAGCTGCGGAAATCTCCGATACCTATTGGGTCAATATCAGCTATGAACAGCTTCTGACCTGGAATCCCGATTACATCATTCTCGCCTCTGACGCATCCTACACCGCAGCCGATGTTCTTGCCGATCCGAATCTGGCAGACTGCAAGGCGGTTGCTGCCGGCAATGTTTATCAGATGCCGGGGGATGCGGAAGCGTGGGACAGCCCTGTTCCCAGCGGCATCCTCGGTTCTGTCTGGCTTGCAAACATCCTGCATCCGGAGCAGGTTACAGAGGAATATGCGGCATCGCAGTATCATACCTTTTATGATACTTTCTACGGATTCGCATATCAGACCGGCAGCGCTTCCAACTAACCGTGAAAACAAAATCCATCTGTCTCGCCGCCGCACTGCTTCTCCTCGGCCTTGCAGCGGCGAGCCTGTTTATCGGTAAATATCCGCTGTCCATCGAGCTTATGGCAGCCGGGGATGACATGCAGTGGCGCGTGTTCCGTTCGCTGCGTCTGCCGCGGGTTCTGGTCGGTGCGGTCGGCGGTTTTGCGCTTGGGATTTCCGGCTTCGTCTTTCAGACGGTGTTCCGCAATCCGCTGGCGTCACCCGACATCGTCGGCGTGTCATCGGGTGCGTCAGCAGGTGCTGCTGTTGGCATACTGTTTCTGTCGGGCGGCATGGCGGTAACAGGTTCGGCTTTTCTTGGCGCACTTGCCGCCGTCGGTGCG
Source organism: Oscillospiraceae bacterium (assembly GCA_015064785.1). GTDB lineage: Bacteria > Bacillota > Clostridia > Oscillospirales > CAG-272 > RGIG3925. The sequence continues at coordinate 56,374 of SVRM01000001.1, read as the reverse complement.
GCAATCTCACTGTCTTTTCTTGATCGGAGCGGAAAAAACAGCACCATTGTGCTTGCAGGCATTGCGGTTCATGCGCTTTCGCAGACGGTTTTGATGTGTCTGAAGCTGACCGCTGACCCCGAACGCGAGCTTGCGTCGATCGAATACTGGATGATGGGTTCACTCAGCGGTGTAAGCGCACACGGTGTCGGCGGCAATCTGATGCTGTGTCTGGGCTGCACGGCACTGCTGCTTCTGCTGCATCGGCAGATTCTTGTACTGTCGGCGGAAGAAGGGGAGGCGCGGATGCTCGGTGTTTCCGTCGGTATGATGCGGCTTGCGGTGCTGCTGCTTGCAACGCTGAATGTGGCATCGGTCATCAGCATTACGGGACTGATCAGCTTCATCGGTCTGCTGGCACCGCACATTGCCCGGATGCTGACCGGTGACAACCGTATCAGAACCATGCTGCTCGGCGGCTATTGCGGCGGCATTCTGCTGGTCGGCGCGGATATCCTCGCGCGCAGTGTGTCAGCAGCGGAACTGCCGGTCAGCATTTTTACCAGTCTGATCGGTGCGCCATTTCTGGTCTGGCTCATTACACGGAGAGGCGGTGCATCATGAGTTATTTTTCGGCGGAATCGCTGTGTGTCGGATACGGTATGCATCCGATCATCGAAAACTGTTCCTTTTCGCTGGAGTCGGGCTGTGTCGCAGGAATTCTCGGTGCCAACGGCAGCGGAAAAACAACGCTTCTGCGGGCTGTCTGCGGGATCCTGCCGCATGACGGACGCTGTACGCTGGACGGATGTACACTGGAATCGCTGTCGTCACGCAGCATTGCCAATCTGTGTGCATACATTCCGCAGAGAAGCGGTATTTCCATTGATATTCCTGTCATTGATGTCGTATTGATGGGATTTCATGCAAAGCTCGGTATCCTTGCGCATCCGACAGCGCACATGCGGCAGGCAGCATCGGCGGCACTGGAAACCGTCGGACTTGGCGGTATGGAGGAGCGCAATTATCTGCATCTGAGTGAGGGGCAGAAGCAGCTATGTATTTTTGCACGGACGCTTGTCACAGACTGCCGGATGCTGATTCTGGATGAGCCGGAAAGCGCACTTGATTTCCGGCTTCGGTATCGGATGCTGGCCCTTCTGCGGCAGTGGATTTCCGATCGGGGAGGCTGTGCGCTGATTGCACTGCATGACCCGGTGCTGGCACTCAACTGCTGTGACAGACTGCTGTTTTTATCGGAAGGACGGATTGTGGGAGCGGTGTCTCCTGCATCCGATCCCAAACATGAAACAGAAAGCTGGCTGTCCTCGGTATACGGACCGGTAGAACTGTCGCGGTGTGTCTCACGTGCAGGTACGGAGCAATGGGTCATGCTGCGCGATGCGCCGATGCATGAGCCTACAGACAGTGTGGAGGACAGTATATGACAGGACTGAATACGAACCGGCGGTATCCCGATGCCGATGCGGTCATGCGCGCCTATGTCGGAAGCGGACGACGGCATCTTATTATCACCGGCAGCAGGCAATCGGGTAAGTCAACGCTGCTGCGTGTGCTAAACGGCAGTGGATGTGCCGGCATTACCACACACGCCGTTCCGCGTGACTGCGTGATTCTGACAGAGAACATGACCGGTCGGCGTGCCGTTGTCGGACGGTATGATACAACCCGTCCCGGAGAAGAACGGAAAATGACCACAGTTCCGGGCGGCTTTGACGGATTCGGTGCAGAAGCGCTGCGCCGCAGCATCGATGCACCTGGCACTTTTGTCACGGTGGACGAAATCGGCTATCTTGAACACAACTGCCATCCTTATTTTGATGCGCTGAGCGCTCTGATGCATAAAAAACGTCTGATTGCCGCAGTACGCAGGGAAGAACTGGAATCTGTTCTCTCGCGTTTTGGGTATGAGAACGTATTTGTGCTGGATCTGGACCGCATGTACGGAAACGTCGGCTGTGTGATTATGGCATCGGGCATGGGCGTACGCTTCGGCGGCAACAAGCTGATGGCCACATTCGGCGGAGAACCGATGATCGGGCGGATTCTCGATGCCACACACGGCATTTTTGACCGCCGTGTGGTCGTGACCCGACACCGCGATGTCGCGGATTACTGCGCCGCACGGCATGTCGGGACGGTACTGCATGATCTGCCGCACCGCAATGATACCGTCCGGCTGGGACTGGAGGCCATCGGCTGCGGACTTGACAGCTGTATGTTCTGTCCGGGGGATCAGCCGCTGCTCGGGCAGAGTACCGTCGCTGCGCTTGCAATGGCGGCGGCAGGAGATCGGTCATCCGTCTTCCGTGCCGCGTTTGATGAAACCGTTGGCGCACCGGTGATTTTTCCCGCGCAGATGTTTGCGGCACTGATGACACTGCCCGAGGGCAAGGGCGGCGGCTATCTCATGAAGCGGCATCCCGAGCGTGTGAAAACCGTTTCCGCGGCGAACCGGTGGGAGTTGGTTGACGCCGATACGGTGGAAACGCTGCGGGTGCTTGAAGAACAATTCGGAACATAAAAAAGGTACTGCATTGCAGTACCTTTTTTATACAGACAGTCAGAGGGCTGCCGGATATTCCAGTACCTGCACCGACATCGGCGCAAGCGTCAGAGACAGCGATGCGGGTGCATCCGCACCGTATTCCGCAGGATACAGTGTGAGTTCAGCCGCTGCTTCCGCCTCGGATACATTGACTACAAATATGACAATTTTATCCTCCGCCGCCGTTTTCCATGCACCGGCAACCACTTGCCGCATTGTGATACCGGAGGAGGTCACGGGCGGAATGTCGGTTTTCACAACCGGCGGACGGAGCAGGGAACCGTGCGTGAACAGCTCGGTGTAGGCATAACGTGTATGAACGAGCTGTTTCAGATAACGCATCCGTTCTTCATTGTAAACGACATGGGCATTGATCCAGCCAAGCTGCTGACCGAACAGCAGACCCTCGGCAAGATGGTAGCGGAAATAGACATCGTCATCGCGCTTGGCACCATCGGTGTAGCGGCCGAGCATCTGGATATAACCGGCATAGACTGCGGGGAACGCCGGAACGTCGTCACCCATCGTCCAGACCCATGTCAGATAGCCGTCAAATGACTTCATATACGGCTCCGCGTTGGATTCCGAAAAATAGAACTTGTCCCGGGGCTTCCGTGCGTTGATTTTTTCCATCATGCGGTTATAGCCGTCCGACCAGTAGCTGCCGCCGCCGGGAAGATGGCTGTGAGAAGTACTTCTGCACGCAAAGGACGGGACAGCGGCAATCTGGTCAAAGTAAATACCATCGATCGGAAGAGACGCTTCCATGCCGCGCGCAACCTCCTCCATAATGCCGTGCCAGCGCAGAAATGTCGGGCAGATCGGGACCAGGCGCGTATCTCTGCCGCTTGCCTTTTTCTGCGGATAAATGACATCAAGTGCAGAGCCGTCGGCACGGATCGCTGCTCCGTATTTGCCCGTGTTTTCAAAGTTTTCGGCAAAGCCTTCCTCCGCGTCATCCATTTCCCAGCTGACAGCGTTGATGTACGGAAACAGGTATACCCCCGCGGTTTTCAGCTTTGCAGCACCGGCAAGGAAGGTATCCTTTGCCGGCAGGAAGTGCGGATAATTGATATTGAACGGGATTTCGTGCCAGTTGTAAACGTGATAGCCGACCGGTGTGCCGAGTGCCTCTTTGAGTGCAATCGGCGCATCGACCCAATAGTCCTTGCCGTACCGCTCGGAGACCGTCGCCAGTGTCATCGGACGTGCTTCGAGCTGAGACGGAGAATTGGGAATGTAATCACAGATCCAGAAGGGGATTTCCTTGAATTTCTGAGGTGTATCGGGACGCCCCTTGACCGGCATCCATTTTGCCTCGGTACGGACAAAGCGCGCGTAAATCATCGCCGCGTCATACCAGTCGCCGCCGAGGTACTCCCAGCGCATGATGCCGCCCATGGCAAACGAGTTGGCAGGACAGCCAATGCCGATGGCGGGATAATCAATTTGCAGATGACCCTCATTTTGTTCGGTACGGATACGGAAGGTCTTCATGCAGGCATCGGGATCGTGAACACCGAGATAAATTCCGCCGGCATTCCCCCAGAATGCATAATACTGCATCGACATGTTGTGACCGGGATAGTCGTACCATGCGGAAAAACCGTTTTCACCGGCATTCATCAGTGCACGTCCGCAGCAGTCTGGAAGGAACAGATGCAGCGGCTGACCGGATACCGCAGGTACGGGATAGGTCACTTCATGAACGGAATACGCGCTGTCACAGTTGATGATCTCACACCGCCAGGAAATGCCGCAGTCATCTATCGTTCCCATCAGAGAAACGGTAATGTCGGCCGCCCCGTGCGGGCGAACAAACCAGAACCGGAACAGTCCGTCCTCACAGATCGAACGAACCGATTCCCAGCCGCAGGATGAATCAATGCCCGTGACATTGCCGCCGAGCGGTGCATATTGCATGGAAAACAGCGGGGAGGGCAAAAGATTCACAGAGCCGAAATGACCGCCTGTAACGCTGACGCCGGTTTCTTCAACAGAAACATTCAGTGACCATGTATTTTTTTGAATTTCGTATATCATAAAACTTCTCCTGTTCTATGTCAGTTGACGGAACCGACAGTACCGGATGCCGTTTGTGCATGACAGAGCTTGGCATACAGGCCGTTCTGCGCAAGCAGCTCCTCATGCCGTCCGCACTCAACAATTCTGCCTTTTTCAAGGACAATGATTTTATCGGCACGCATGACCGTCGACAGGCGATGCGCGATCACGATGACGGTACGTGTACCGGCAAGCGATTCGATTGCCGCCTGAATTTCTGCCTCGGTTTCGTTGTCGACGGCACTGGTTGCCTCGTCCAGAATCAGAATCGGCGCGTTGCGCAGAACTGCACGTGCAATGGCGATGCGCTGCTTCTGACCGCCGGACAGCCGTACGCCGCGTTCACCGATCATGGTATGGTAACCGTCCGACATTTCAGAAATGAATTCGTGCGCATGTGCAATCTTTGCGGCTTCGATGATGCGGTCCATATCGATTTCTTTTACCGGGGAGGACAGGATCCGGTCGGCATCCGCATCGGAATGCACCGTGCCGGACAGCGATTGACTGACACCGTTGACGCAGAGACTGCCATTGGAATTGGTCAGTGCGGCATATTCGTCGCCGTCGGCACAGGAAATGCCGTAGGCGATGTTTTCAGCGATTGTGCCGTTGAATAGAAAGACATCCTGTAAAACCATGGAAAGCTGTGAACGCAGAGACTTCATGGTCAGTGTACGGATATCGTGTCCGTCGATGTTCACACTGCCGGATATCGGATCCCAGAAGCGTTCGAGCAGGGAAATGATCGTTGTTTTGCCGACACCGGTAGGACCGACCAGCGCGATCATTTCGCCTGGTTCTGCCGTAAAGGAAATATCATCCAGCAGCGGCTCCTCTTTGTTGTAATAAAAGCTGACATGATCAAAATGGACACATCCCCGGCTTGCGCGGTTATCATCGGTCAGCGTGACCGCGTCAGAGGCTTCCGTGATTTCCGGTTTACTGTCGAGCAGCTCAAAGACACGCTGTGCACTTGCTGCCGTCGACTGTAAATCCTCAACAAGACGAGCCAGCACGGCAAGGGGGGTGTAAAACAGCGACAGATACATGACAAAACCGACAATGTCAGAGATCCGCATTTTACCGTCCAGCACCAGCATACCGCCAAACAGCAGAACGAGAATTGTACCGATGGAGGTCATGAGCTCAATCCCGGGCGTGAACACCGCGTTTGCGAGGTTGGCACGGATGTTGACCTTCGCATAATAGCGGCAGTTATGCTTCATTTTGTTATGCTCGGACTCTTCACAGCCGAAAGCCTTGATCTCCTTCATACCGGTGATGTTGTCCTGAAGAACTCCGCTGAGCTCGCCGTATACACGGGAGTTGATGCGGAACATCGGCGCAACCTTTTTGGAATACAGAAAGCTGATAAGGATAATCAGCGGAACCGGAATCATGGTAATCAGCGCCAGCGGAACATTGATGGTAAACAGCATGATGCACACGCCGATGACAACCAGCAGATTGCTGACAAGGTCGGGAATGGAGTGCGCAATCAGAAGCTCAAACTGGCGCGCATCGTTGCCAAGACGGCTCATCAAATCGCCCGTCTGCTTATCCTGATAATAACGCAGGGACAGCTGTTCGAGCTTATCATACAGCTTTAAGGTCAATTCCCCGACAAATCGCCACGCGGCAATGTGCGCAACACCGAGTGAAATGCCGCGGCAGAGTGCGCGTACCAGATAAGCGATCAGAAGCACTGCCGCATAGACAATCAGCGTCTGGACCGTCAGTGTTTCGATATCTTCAATCGATGCTGTAAACCGGCGAAGGAGTGCGGGTGTGACAAGGTTCAGCACCGCGGCACCGACAATACCGAAGCAGGCAAAGATCATCGTTCCGATGTGATTGGAGGCAAGGGTGAGCAGTCGTTTTACAAGATACATGATGTAATCTCCCGAGTACGCGGGCAGAGATATTTTCCCGCTGTTCCGTCATACATAAAATTCATGAAAATCGTCCAGCCGGATACAGCCGAGCGGCATACCGAATCCGGCGCCGCAGTCAATGGCAATATGTCCGTGACCGCAGTAGATTTTGCCGGCACATGCACCTCCGATATGCAGCGTTGGTGTATGGCCTGTGACAAGATAGGCGTGATCGTAATACCGCAGCAGATAGTCGGGGCGATGTTCTGTCAATGTCAGCAGGGATTGCTCTGACAATGGCGTGCGGCGGTTTTCATACGGAATGCCGCCGTGAACGAGGACAAAGCGGTTTCCGCCGACCTCCAGGATTTCATACGGCAGAAACTCATCAAGATAATCAAGCAGTGCCTCTCTTTCCTCGGGCGGCAGTCCTCGAAAGCCTGCGAGCGTGGTGTCGCCGCCGTTTTCACGCCAGGAAAGAATGCTTTGGAGAAGATCGGCGGTGATTTGTGTTTCGGCATTTTCTTCCGTAATCTCCACACAGAGACGGCGAAGCAGAACCGACGCCATCATTTCATGGTTGCCGAGGAGCGGAATGACATTGGCGCGAAGGCTCATGTCGTACAGAAGCTCCGTCGGTTTGGGGCCGCGGTCAAGAACATCGCCCAGAACATACAGCGTGTCATCCTCGGAAAACGCGATTTTCTCAAGCATTGCAAGGTATTTTTCATAATGACCGTGAATATCGGACATCACATAAGTCATAGCGCAGTTCCTCTACTCTGATGTCTGCAAATCATTCTTCGCAGTTGGCATCGTATCCGGCGACAGGATAATAGACCTTAATATAGTCGACCTGCATTCCGTACAGCGGTGTCAGAGACGAATCAAGCGTACCTGCCCAGCCGCCGACCGCTGCCGTCAGTTTTGCGTAACAGGGTACCAGACAGACCCACTTGCCGCGGAGCTTCCAGGTGCATTCTCCGTCGATGTAGAAGAAGTAGCCATCAGGGGTCCAGTTCAGGGCAAAGGTATGCCATTCGTCGTCGTAAATACCGGAGATGTCGATCGGGTAATTGACAGTCTTATGTTCTTCCTCATACCCATCCACATGAACGGCGTGCTGGACCTGCGACCAGTCATGGTGCGGTGCCTCGATGATATCGATTTCCGCGCCGTCCGCACCGCCGGAGATCTCCGTACTCGGCATACTGTCACACATCAGCCAGAATGCCGCATTAATGCCTTCCGCCTGCGGCAGCTTGGCACGTACCTCCCAATAGCCGCAAGCCTGTTCAAACAAGCCCTTGGTGCGAATGGCACCGGCATGATACGGTACGTCGTCTCCGGTAACCGCCAGAATCAGCGCACCGTCCTCCAGATATGCGGCATCCTCCATCCAGATACAGTCGTCGCGTTCCCAGTTGGGGCAGTATTCCCACTTTTCCGTGTCAAGGTAATGACCGTTGAATGAGTCCATGAAGGTCAGTTCATGCTCCACACCGTCAATGGTGGCATAGCGGTTTTCCTCAAAATCACGGACCGCCATGTCACGGTCCTCCTGAAGCTGCGCTTCCAGAAGCGCCCGTGCTTCTTCTTCGGCTTTGCGCTGTGCCTCCTCTTCTGCCAGACGCGATTCTTCTGCAAGTCGGAGAGATTCGGATTCCGCCGCCGCAAGTTCCACGGATTCGAGTCGTGCCGATTCCGCGCGTTCTTCCGGTGACAGCGTTTCCGCATCATCACCGCTGCCGGAGCATCCAGTCAGAAGCAGAACAGTAAAGAGGATGGAGAGTGTACCTTTGATGGATTGTTTCATACTGATTTCTCCTTTTATATCAATATCGGTTTATCGTGTCATATTGTGAGTACAGTATATCATAATCCGACGGAAATTTCAAGATATCATGGAAATCTCAGAAAAAGTTTCCGCGGAAAATGCGCATTCTTGTTGACATATCAACAGGAATGTGCTATACTATTGCCATTCTTGTTGATTTCACAACAGGCACGGAGGGCAGAAATGGAAGAACGCTTTGAACTGTTTACTGTGCTGATCACAAAAATCAGCCGCAGTATCCGAAAAATCAAGAATCAGGAAACAGAGGAGTGGGGACTGCGTAGCCCACATGTTTCCTGTCTATACTATCTGTATACGGCGGAAGGGATGACCGCAACCGAGCTGTGTGAACGGTGCGACGAAGACAAAGCGGCAATCTCCCGCGCACTGGATTATCTTGAGAGAAACGGGTTTCTTGTCTGTGAATCCAAATCAGCAAAGCGTTACAAAAGCCCGCTGTATCTGACAGAGCGCGGACGTGCAGTCGGTGCCAAGATCCACGATAAGGTCGATTGCGTGCTGGAGGAAATCAGAGCAGAACTGACCGAGGAGGAACGGATTGCATTCTATCGCAGTCTGAGTATCATCTCCGACCGTCTGGAACAATGCGTGAAAAAACAGCAGTAACACCGATTGCAGGGACCAACCGCTTTCGTACATCCCAAAAACAAAATGAGCGATGCCGATAGGATCGGCAGAATTTTTTCGACAAAACCGGAGGATTATCATGAGAACAATCAAAATTGTATCGGATTCAGCATCTGATATCTTAACGCTGGAGGATATGGATTTCGCATATTCGCCGATGAAAATCATCACCGCAGAGAGAGAATTCACCGATGACCGCCAGATTGATGTGGAAGAAATGGTTGCATTCCTCGACCATTATAAGGGTCAGTCCAAGTCATCCTGTCCCAATACCGCAGACTGGCTGGAAGCATTCGGCGAAGCGGACGACATCTTCTGCGTAACGATCACAAGCGGTCTGTCCGGCAGCTACAATTCCGCCTGCACCGCAAAGAAGCTGTATGAAGAACAGCACCCGGGCAGTCGTGTGCTTGTTGTGGATTCACTGTCCGCCGGTCCCGAAATTTCGCTTCTGATTTACCGGCTCGCGGAATCGGTGCGCGCAGGGTTGACTTATGAAGAAATCTGCGAAAATATACATGCTTACCAGAAGAATACCGGCTTGATTTTCATGCTGAAATCACTGAAAAACTTTGCAAACAACGGCAGAGTTTCGCCGATTGTCGCTAAACTGGTCGGCATTGCAGGCATCTGTATTGTCGGCCGCGCCAGTGACGAAGGTACACTTGATCCGGCACACAAATGCCGCGGAGAAGCACGTGCGCTTGACACACTGCTGTCCGAGCTGGAAAAATTCGGACTGCGAACCGGAAAAGTCAGCATCGGTCATTGTCAGAATCTGTCAGCAGCACAGCAGCTCAAGAACATGATCGAGACAAAATTCCATCAGGTACAGGTGGAAATCCATCAGCTCAGAGGCCTGTGCAGCTTTTATGCCGAAAAGGGCGGCGTTCTCGTCGGCTTTGAAAAAATGTAACGGAGCGTAAATAAAAACATGACAAGTCCGGAAATTCAGCATCTTCTGGAAGGACAGCGGGCATTTTACAACAGCGGCGCCACCATCGATATAAAATTCCGCATCGCGCAGCTGAGAAAACTGTATGCCGCGGTAACAAAATATCAGGATGAAATCAACAATGCGCTGAGGGAAGACCTCGGCAAATGCCATTATGAGGGCTTTATGTGCGAATCCGGTCTGGTATTGACCGAGATCAGCTATATGATCCGTCACACACCAAAATTTGCAAAGCGCAAAACCGTCGCAACACCGCTGGCGCAGTTTCCCTCGCACAGCTATCGGCAGCCGGTCCCGCGCGGCTGCACACTGATTATGAGTCCGTGGAACTATCCGTTTTTGCTGACGCTTGAACCGCTGGCAGATGCGATTGCAGCCGGGAACACGGCGATTATCAAACCGAGTGCCTATTCTCCGGCAACAAGCAGAATTGTTGAAAAGATTGTCGGCGAATGCTTTTCGCCGGAATATGTCGCGGTGGTCATGGGCGGCAGAGCAGAGAACACCGCATTGCTTGACCAGAAGTTTGATTTTGTTTTCTTTACGGGCAGTCAGGCGGTCGGACGTGAGGTCCTGCGGCACTGTGCTGAGCATCTGACACCGGCAGTATTGGAGCTTGGAGGCAAAAGTCCGTGTATCGTCGATGCGACTGCCAACATCCCGCTGGCGGCAAAACGCATTGTCTTCGGCAAATATCTCAACTGCGGTCAGACCTGCGTCGCCCCGGACTATATCCTGTGCGACAAATCGGTCAGGGATGCGTTTGTGTCTGCTGTGATCGACCAGGTCCGTGTACAGTACGGCGACGATCCGCTTGCGAATTCCAACTACGGAAAGATCGTCAACGAAAAGCATTTTGAGAGGCTGTGTTCCCTCATCGATAATGATAAAGTTGTCCTCGGCGGAAAATCCGATCGTGCCGCGTGCCGTATCGCGCCGACGGTCATGGACGGTGTCACCTGGGATGATGCGGTTATGGATGAGGAAATTTTCGGTCCGATCATGCCAATTCTCACATATGACGATTTTGATGCGATGATCGATTCTCTCAAGGAAAAGGACAAACCGCTTGCACTGTATCTGTTCTCCTCCGACAAGCGGCATATCCGCCGTGTCACAACGGAGCTGTCCTATGGCGGCGGATGCATCAATGATGTTGTCATTCATCTCGCGACGAGTGAAATGGGCTTCGGCGGTGTGGGTGAGAGCGGTATGGGCTCCTACCACGGCCGCGATGGCTTTGATGCATTTTCGCACTATAAATCGATTGTCGACAAGAAAACATGGCTTGATCTGCCGATGCGGTATCAGCCGTACAAGAGCAAGCTCTACGAAACACTTCTGAAACTCGTCTTACGGTGATCATCATGCATGGAACATATTATCCAGTGCTGTGCCTGATGGCACTCGTGATGTTTGTCAAAACCCGGAATGCAAAAACAAAGAAAAAAATTCGAGGTGCTGCTTGCAGCACCTCGTTCTTTTGTCGTGAAAGGGTGAATCAGGACTGAGGCTGACCCCAGGTCTCCATGAAATTCTTGATGTCGCCTTCTGCCTTACCGGAAATTGCTTCAATTTCGGAGGCAATGCCCTTGTCGGTGCAGAGAACGTCCCAGTAAACGGAAGTCAGACCGCCGAAGTTGTACAGATCAGCAAAGGAGCAGTAAAGATTATCGAATACGATATCCAACATTTCGACAGAACGCTCATCGCGGACGGTCTTTGCCTTGTAGGTCAGATCAAATGCGATCGGACGCATGTTCTTGTAGGACCAGTACGCCATCGCTTCGGTGATGAAGCCGGTCTGCTCGTCAGCCGCGGTCAGTGGAATGCCGACATACGCAGTTGCCCAGAGGTTGACGGCGGTACGGTAGCCTTCCTGTGCCTCATCGAACTTTGCAACGGGCAGAATCAGGTAGTCGCTTTCCATGTCACGCAGGTGAACGGCGGCACTTTCGGTGATGTGGGTTAAGAACAGTGCGCGGTCTTCCTTGAATGCGGACTGGGAGAAATCATTGCCCTCGGACTTGATGCTCTTCTGCGGGAACACGCTTTGCAGTTTTTCGCAGACAGCAACAGTACGGTCGGTGATCGGTGCCAGAGACAGAACGGTATTGTCCTCGGAGAAGGTACAGTAATCAACGGCACAGCCGGGGATCAGGTATGTGGAGAAACAGCCGATATTGCCGAACAGGTCATCGACATATGCCCACTGACCGTCCTGGTTGAGATCCTGTGCGATATCCTTCGACAGCTCACCGACCAGATCCCATGTCCAGGTACCGTTTCTGACTTCAGAGACGAAATCACAGTCGAGGTCGTAATCGTCAACGAGCTTTGTGTTGACAAAGGTACATGCCGCAATCTGATACATCGTCGGTGTGATATCACCGGTGGTGAAGTACATTGCATCGTTGAAGCGCAGGGAATCGTACATCAGGGAAGACCACCATTTCTGATCAAGCGACAGATGCTCGACTTCACACAGATTAGCAAGAACGCCCTGTGTCGTCATGGTCTTCATATCACCGCCGCCGGTACCGATGACAAAGTCAAAGTCGCGGTCGCCGGCCATGACGCTTGCGCGGACAATGGCCGAACCGCCGGAGGTTTTCTGTTCGTAGTTGATTGTGACACCGTAGGTTTCCTCCATGAATGCGTCACGGGACCAGAGTGTGTCATTGATGATCTCACCGGTCTGGGTGTCGCCGGGAATATTGATGTGCATGGCATCGTTGGGGTTGGAGTCAAGGACAGTATAAATCTGACCTGTGAGATCGCGGGCACCAAGTTCAGCCAGACGGTCCGGTACATTGTCGGCTGCCGTAGTATCTTCGATGGCGGCAGTATCTGCTCCTGTGGTGACAGCACTGCCTTCGTCCGTCGAAGTATCAGAGCAGGAAACGGCAGCGGCCACTATCAGAAGTGCAAGCAGGGAAGTACAGATTCTGTTCATTTTTTTCATTGTGATAGTGATCCGGTTCGGATGGAATCGGATGCTCTCCTTTATATAATGGTATTATATTAACATAAATTCATAGAAAAGTCAACAGCATTCCGCGCATTGGCAGGATAGGATTCAAATTTTCGGATAAATTCATGAAATATTCTTGCAAGACCGTTGGATGCATGATATAATGGATATAGAAATTATCTTTGAGAAAGGAAACAATATGGAAATCAAGAACGGAAAATGGCGCATCCTGATTCCGCACACAGCATCGGATACCGTCCGGTGTGCAATCACGGATCTTTACGGCATTGTCGACGCATATCTGCCGTATCCGCTGGCAGTCACCGATGAGGAGGCGGCTGCGGCGGACACCTATGATGAAAACCTGATTATTGTCGGTACGGCAGACAACGGTGCTTTGTGCAAAGTCCTTGCCGGGGACGGCTGGTTTGTACCGGAAACCGCACGGGAGGGGTATTCCGTGCGCGTCGGCGATTCTCCGTACCGCGGGGGACGGCAGCTGATCGTTCTTTGCGGTGCTGATGATGCCGGACTTCTGTATGCCGTGCATGCGCTGGACAGACACTATCTGCGTGACGCCGTCCGCTATCATGGTTATCACTATAACCGCCGTCATGAAGCGTTTGTTGATGTCATGCCTCATTGGGAGGAGAAATCCGCGCCGAAGATCGACCGCCGCGGCATCTGGACCTGGGGACATGCCATTTACGACTATCGCGCGTATTTTGCCCGCATGAATGCACTCGGCTTTAACCACATCGTCATCTGGAACGACTATGTTCCGTACAACGCCGCAGAGGTACTGACCGAAGCACACCGCCGCGCGATCTCCGTCTTCTGGGGCTTCTCCTGCTCATGGGGCGAGGAGGTCAATCCCAATGATCCGCGCGATACGGAAAAGTGGTGTGCACGCGTGCTGGATGTCTACACAAGAGAATACGCACCGCTCGGCGGCGACGGTATCTACTTTCAGGCATTCACCGAAACCGGTAATCACGAAATCGGCGGAAAAACCATTGCATCCTTGGTCACTGCCTGGGCAAATGCAATCTGCGGTACCCTTCATGCAAAGTATCCCGCACTCGAGATCGAATTCGGCATCCATGCAACATCGATCGGAGAGAACTATCCTGCGCTGTCGGGCATCGATCCGTCGGTTGCCGTGATGTGGGAGGACTGCGGCGATTTCCCATATGCCTACGATCCCGCAAAACAGGCAAATGCCGCAGCGGCGCTGGACTATACAAAGAAGCTGCTGTCCCTGCACGGTGCGGACACGCGATTTGCCGCTGTACTCAAGGGCTTTACCGTGCTTGACTGGTCGCATTTTGAACATTATCACGGACCGATTGTCATGGGTGTTTCCTCCCGCGAATTCCTTGCAAAGCGGACAGAGGAAAAGCGTTTCACCTGGCAATATGCGCGCCCCTTGTGGTATGCCGGTGCCGATACACTCCGGGAATACTGCCGTATTGTCGCACAGTCCGGAGCAGCACAAACCACGGTTACAGCGCTGATGGAGGACGGTATGTTTGAATGCATCACCGATCCGTGTGCTGCACTGTTTGCCGCACTGCTCTGGGATTGGGACCGCGATCCCGCTGACCTGATCCGGAATGCGGAACATGCGGCAGAGCTGTATCAATCATGAAAAAGGAAAGGTAATGAATATGAAAACAACGATGACCCGAATTCTCACAGCAGCACTTCTGCTGTCTCTGCTCTCCTCCTGCGGCGCAGGAAAAACCGATACCGCTGACACCGGTACCGCAACGGGATCCGAATCAGCATCCGAATCAACCGCCAACGGTCCTGTATTCCCGGATGTATCCTACGGCGGGGAAGCCATTCATTTTCTGACCGAGGAGTGTACCTTCGGTGATGCCTATACCAGCATTGAAATTTTCTCTCCGGGTACTGACGGCTCGCTGATTAACGATACCGTCTATGCGCGTAATATGCAGGTTGAGGAACGGTTTGATGTCCGCATCACCGAGGAACGGCTTCAAAATGCCTCACAGACAGCATACAATATCGTGCTTGCCGGCGAGGATATTTACGATGTGGTTATGCCGTATCTGAACAAATCAGTTCCCAATGCAACAGCTGGGTTGTACCGCAACCTTTATGATGTGGAAAATCTGCATCTGGAAAACAGCTGGTGGGATCAGCGTGCAAACGACAATCTGCAGGTCGGCGGTAAGCTGTATTTCACAACGGGCGACATCAGTATCCTGGACAATGAATGCACAATGGTTCTGTTCTTCAACAAACAGCTTCTTGCCGATAACGATCTCGGTGATCCGTATGCCATGGTACACGACGGCAAATGGACACTGGATGCAATGTTTGCGATGTGTACCGGTCTTTCCGCCGATCTCAACGGCGACGGTGTTCAGAAAAACGACGATGACCGCTTCGGTCTGTTCTGCGCGTTCAATCTGCCGCATTCCCTGTATTTCGGAACCGGTGAACGCATTGTCACAACCGATTCTGCGGGCGAATTGCAGCTGGTGATGAACAACGAACGCTCCGCCGGTGCCGTGACAAAAATTCTTGAAAACTGTCTCAACACCGTACATATGACCGGTGATTTCAACGAATCGGTCAAAGCGTTCACAGAAGGACGGCTTCTGATGGCAGGCTGGGCGCTCACGGATATCAACAGCATCCGTGACTGTCAGTTCGATTTCGGCATTCTTCCTTATCCGAAGTACAATGAGGAACAGGAGGAATACTACAGTCTCATCAGTACGATTCTGACACCAGGTGTCTCGATTCCCGTGACAAACAATGAGCCTGAGAAAGCGGGACTCATACTGGAAGCACTGGCATATTATTCGGTCGATTCGCTGACACACGCCTATTACGATACGGCGCTGAACAATCGTTATGTACGCGATGAGGATTCCGGTGAAATGCTCGACATCATCTTCGCCAGCCGTGTGTATGACTTCGGCTTCATCTATGATGTCGGCGGTATGGGAATGATGATTCAGAATATGTTCCAGACGAAAAAGAACAACTTTGCATCTCAGTATGAAGCGCTGGAAAACAAGGCACTTGCTGCGCTTGATGAGCTGTCCGCGGCATTTGCGGAGGCGGAGTAAATGGGCCCACAACGATACAGGGAACCGGTCACGCTTGACAACGGCATCTGTACAGCGGTTATAGACCCGACGGGCGCACACTGTCTGCAATTTTCACACAAACGGACGCAGATCCGTTTGTTTCATGAAGATATGGATCCACTGCTGTCGGGCATTCCCGTTCTGTTTCCTGTCAATCGCATTGATGACGGGAAAATGACTTGCGCCGGGGTATCTTACGCGCTTCCGGTCAACGAGGAACGTACGAACTGCGCTCTGCACGGAACCTTGTATGCGCAGCCGTTTTCTGTGAGCGAACAAACGGCGGCACGCGCGGTGTTCTGCTTTGACAGCGACGGCAGGTATTTCGGTTTTCCGCAGGACTTTTCGATGGAGATTGCATATGCACTCGATCGATCCATTCTGCATCAAGCGGTACGTATAATCAATCACGCCGGTACGCCGCTGCCGCTGCTGATAGGCTTTCACACCTCGTTTGCAATTCCGTTCTGTCCGGGCTCCTGCGCAGAAGATATCCGGGTGACGGCAGACCTTGCAGCAGAGCTGACCCGCGACAGCCGCTGTCTGACGGTCGGCAGAACAGCACCGGACATGCTGTTCTCTGCGCTTTGTGAGGGAACCTATCGCCCGACTGCGCCGATCAGCCGCCAGTATCGTGCCGGGGAATACGGCGAAATCCTTCTGACCGATACACGTACCGGTGTCTGTGTGCGATACCGACCGGATTCGATGTTCCGGTATCGGCTGTTTTACACACCCGAATGCGGTTATCTGTGCATGGAGCCGCAGACCTGTGCCGTCAACGCGCCGAATCTGCCGCAAGACTCACCCGACGCAGGCTATCCGATGCTGGCTGCCGGGGAAACGGTGACGCTGCATTCGATGATTGCGCTGGAAGGTTTGGAATAAGACGGTTTTCTTACTTCCGTGTTGACAACACCGGTTATGCGGATGTGCCGTTCATGAAAGCCATGACTGCGCTCTGAACCGGTAAAACGCCAATTCAAATCAAGCATTCCGCCGGAATTTGTGGTATGATAGGACACGAAACAGAAGGGAGGGATCAATGTGCGTGAATGGCATCGTAATATTCAGCGGATCATCGATGAAATCGATATCTGCATCAAAGAAAAGCAAAATGACACGGTAACGCTGGATTCGCTTGCAGCGTCATTGGGGTACTCTGCGTATCACGTGTCAAAAAAGTTCCGTGAAATCTCAGGCATGACCTTCCGCAATTATCTGCGGTACCGACGGCTGGCATTTGCCTTAAAGGAACTGCGCGACACCGACCGTGGTATTCTGGACATTGCACTGGACTTCGGCTTTTCTTCACACGAAGCGTTTACCCGTGCGTTCCGTGACACATACGGCATAACGCCGTACCGGTATCGTACCAATCCGGTTCCGGTCGTCATCCGAACGCTGATCCGTCCCTTTGACTGTTATATCATAGAAAACGGAGGCTGCGGCAGTATGGCAGTACAGGGAGACATCAAAACCTATTTTATCACAATTCCGGCACACAAGTTCCTGCATATCAAAAATTATGAAAGCATCGGATACTGGGATTTCTGGCAGAAGCAAAGCCGGATTCCGGGACAGGACTGCGAGACTGTCTGCGGTCTGCTGGACAGCATCAAAGGAAAGCTCGATGACCTTGGCGGCAGCGAAGCCAACAGCAGCAGCGGTCAGATCATGGCGTTCATCAATGAACCGGAGGGACGCATCTGCTCCTGGGGCATTCCGCTTGCCGAGTGCTACGGGGTCCGTCTGCCTGTCAACTACGACGGTCCGGTTCCGCCGCAGATGCTGCTCACCGATGTTCCGGAGGGCGAATATCTCGTATTTGAACACGGTCCGTTTGATTTTACGACCGAAAACGGTGCGGTGGAGGCAAAAATCGAGGCAGCGATGCAAGCCTTTGACTATACGGCATCGGGATATGCGCTGGACCTGACGCCCGGCAGAATCTTCTATTTCTATCACGACTGTACCCGGTACTGGAAATACATCCGACCGGTAATACGAACATGAACAGCAGCGGTACCGTATTTTTGCAGATGCGGTATCGCTCTTTTTTGTCTGTGTTTTCTGTTTGCTGTTGCCAACCGGTAAAAAATATGATACAATACTGTTATCAACACGAAAAGGAAAGGTATGGTAATGGACATGAAATACGATTTTACCTCAATCATCGAGAGAAAGGGCAAGGATGCCATGGCAGTGGATGCCCTCGGTGCGGGATGGGCACCCGGTGCGCCGAAGGACGGCTTTGATGCCATTCCGATGTGGGTTGCCGATATGAATTTTCCGACAGCACCGTCAGTATGTGATGCAATGCAGCATCGCCTTGCACATCCGGCATTCGGTTATTTTGATCCGCGTGACGAATATTTTGACGCAATCATCCGCTGGCAGCGGGAGCGCAACGGTGTCGTCGGACTGGAGCGGGAGTACATCGGATATGAAAACGGCGTGCTTGGCGGTTTGATGTCGGCGATCGGCAGCTTCTGTCCGCGCGGCGGCAGTGTTCTGATTCATTCGCCGACTTATATGGGCTTTACTTCCTCGCTGAGCAATGCCGGTTACCGTCTTGTGGACTCGCCGCTGTACCGGGATGCACAGGGAATCTGGCGCATGAATTATGCCGACATGGAACGCAAGCTCGCAGAAAACAACATCCATGCCGCAGTCTTCTGCTCGCCGCACAATCCGACGGGACGCGTATGGGAAAAATGGGAAATCGAGCAGGCGATGGCGCTGTTTGCAAAATACGATGTCGCCGTTGTCTCCGATGAGATTTGGTCGGATATCATCCTCACCGGGTATCGCCACATCCCGACCCAGTCAGTATCCGAGGATGCACGACAGCGTACGGTGGCACTGTATGCGCCGTCAAAAACCTTCAACCTCGCCGGTCTGGTCGGCGCTTATCACATCATTTACAACAAGCGTCTGCGTGACCGTGTTCGTGCGGAATCTGCGCTGTCGCATTACAATTCGATGAATCTGCTCTCCATGTACGCACTGATCGGAGCCTATCAGCCGGAGGGAGCGGAATGGGTTGATGAGCTATGTCAGACACTGACGGGGAATGTCACCTATGCCTGTGACTTTTTTGAATCGCGGATTCCGGGGGTCAGTGCCGCACGTCCGCAGGGAACCTATATGGTATTCCTTGACTGTCGTGAATGGCTGGACACCCACGGTATGACACTGGATGCTCTGCTGCGGCGCGGATGGGATATCGGCGTTGCATGGCAGGACGGCAGATGCCACGGCGGTACCACACACATTCGACTGAATCTCGCACTGCCGCTGTCGCGCGTCAAAGAAGCGTTTTCACGGATGGAGCGGTATGTGTTTGTGTGAGTTTTCATGCAGCCCTTCCATTTCCGCATTCACCTGCGGCGTGATTCCGACTCAAAAACTGCGCCATTGCAGATTCCACCGATCTGTGATATACTGTGACCGAACCGTAAAACAGAAAAAACAAACAGAATCGGAGGAACCAATCTATGCTGTATCTTGCAGAAAATCTAAGAAAGTACCGGATGGCAAAGAATCTGACGCAGGAGGAGGTCGCGGAATATCTGCATCTGACACCGCAGAGTGTGTCAAAATGGGAACGTGCAGAAACCTATCCCGATATCACACTGCTGCCGGCGCTTGCAAACATTTACGAAACCAGCGTCGATCTCCTGCTCGGCATGGATACCATCCGTGCTGAGGAAACACGGCATCACATTCATCGCCGTGCATCGGAATATATGCGGGACGGTGCGCTTGCACAGGCGGAACAGGTCTACCGTGATGCGCTTCTGATCTATCCGAACAAGCCCGGCATGATTCTCGGACTTGCGGGCGTTCTTGCGCTGAAGGGAGAGGGAGAAGAAGCCATTCTGCTGATCGAACGCGGTCTGCCGCTCTCTGATAACGAAAAGCAGAAAGCGACAATGCGCGCGGTGCTGTGTTTTCTGTATCTGAAGCACGGACAGGGAAAGCGTGCACGCCGTCTTGCCGCAGAGCTTCCGCACAGACGCGAATGCAGAGAGGAAATCGCCCCTGTAATCGATCGGGAGCCGGACAGCGCCGAAATGGAATACCGTATCAGAACCTTGCTGCTCGGCGAGGAATGAACAAACAAAATCAGACCGCCTGCGTGTCATATAAGACACAGGCGGTCTGTTGTATTTCGGAGTGTCGTTTGTCTGCGTCAGGCAGGATATACCAGTGTTTCCCCGCAGGAAAGATAGTGCAGATTCGGCATGGATTGCTTCATGAATGTATACTGCATTTCTCCGGTACAGTGGCAGGTGTAATACTGCGTCGGATGCGCTGCAAGCTGTCCGGCGGCATCTGCAAGCACCGCACCCACCTCCAGCTTGGAAAAATGGAAGCCGCCAACCAGTACATCCGGTGAAAACCACGCGGCAAGATCAAGAATTCCTTTGTGAGAGCATCCGCTGATCAGAACACGCTTGCCCACCTCCTCAATCAAAAGATACTGTTCATGTCGAAAATCGTCTTCGTGGAAAGCAGTTCCGACTCGTTCTGTCAATCCGAAGGCACCGAAGCTGTGTTCCCGTTTCTTTTGGTTACAGGAAAAAAGCGTCAGCGTGTCATCAATGGTACAGACATCATCGGTAAAAGAAAGGCGCGGATGGGCTTGCAGCTCCGGATCCAGACCGATGTATTTTTCGGTACCGTTGTAGTGCGGCAGAAACGCATCGCAGTGAACATAGACCGGCGCATGGTCATTGATCGAAAGGAATGTCCGCAATCCTCCGCCATGGTCGTAATGACCGTGGGAAAGCACGGCGATATCTACCGCAGTCAGATCAATGCCGAGCGTCTTTGCATTTTGGGCAAACAGATCGGTCTGCCCCATATCAAACAGGATGCGGTGTTCGTCGGTTTCTATATACAGTGAAAGCCCGTGCTCGGTCTGCATATCGCTGCGGCAGGTTGTATTTTCAAGAAGGGATGTGATTTTCATATTGTTCTCCTTGGTATCATCATCTGTTTCATGATATCACAGAAAACGCCGTTTGTCAAGCGGAAAGCCGAATCTGATGGCTCTTGACAAGTGTATGGGTTTGCTGTATAATATCGGAAAGATCATTCTCCATCGGTGAAATCATTCAAGCAACGTCGGAACATTGCGGAAAATTATACTTTTTTGAAAAATTTTTGCCGGAAAGTGAAACCGAAACCATTTCTTTGCGAGATATAAGACAGAAGTACATCAAGAGAAAGGGGACCATCATATGCAAGACGAACAAATCGTGGCATTGTACTGGGAACGTGACGAATCGGCGATCACCGCAACGCAGGAAAAATACGCGGCGTATCTGACGAAGATCGCGCATAACATTCTGGATGATCCCGGTGACAGCGAGGAAAGCGTCAACGATACCTACCTTGCCGCCTGGAATTCGATCCCGCCGCAGAGACCGTCGGTGCTGTCGACGTATCTCGGCAAGCTGACCCGGCGAATATCCATCGACCGTTGGCGCCGCCGCACCTCGCAAAAACGCGGAAAAGGTGAATTTGCACTTTCGATGACGGAAATGGAGGATCTCATGACGGACAGAGAAGACCCGCAAAGCGTACTCGATGCCAAGGTGCTCGGAGAGCTGCTGAACAGGTTCCTTCGGACACTGAAACCGGAGGAGCGCAATGCGTTCATCGGGCGGTATTATTATATGGATACCCTGCGTGATGTCGCGTCCTACTGCGGCATGAGTGAGGGAAAAGCAAAATCGATGCTGTTCCGCACAAGACAGCATCTGCGCACATATCTGGAGGAGGAGGGATATATCCTGTGACAACCGATCTGATTTTTGATGCAATGGAATACATAGACGACGATCTGCTGGAAGCGGTCAATGGTCTGCGGATGCAGAAAACATCGGCACCGCGCACACATTGGACGCGCTGGGGTGCCATTGCCGCATGTCTGCTTCTGCTGGTCGGCGGGGTGTGGCGTGTCAGCCGTGTTGTCGGCTCCGACAGTGCCGCTCTGGAGGATGCCGCGCCGGAATGCGAAAATCAGGAGGCAATTCCACCGTATGTCAGCATGTCCGTGAGAAGGGATACCGGTACGGCTGTCATTCAGGACAGCGAGCAGATTGCGGCGGTGTATGCACTTCTGCAGACCGCATTCACGGAAGACGGGGACGCAGACAGCACCACGCGGGATGAAGCGGCAGTGGACAAATCGACCGGTGAGGGTACGCCTGCGGAGACCAAACCGGTCACGGAAGACTATGGCCATCTGACGGACGACCGGTACGGCAGCGTCGGGGACGGCATCTTTGACATCACCTTCCTCGATGCGGCGGACAATCCGCATGTTTACCATGTTTCTGGCAACTGCCTGCTTGATATGGAAACCGGTGTGTCCGTGACGCTGACAGAGGAGGAAATCAAGGCGATTGCAAGCCTTCTCGATTCGGATTAAAGGAGGGATACACTTTGAAAAAGCGCTGGATCTTTCTGATCGCTGCCATCGCGCTTGCTGTCCTTTGCGCACTTGCCGCTGTTTTGATGGCGGCAAACGGATACAGCATCACCGTCGGCCGGTGCATGACGGCAAACGGGCAGTTTCTGCTCATTGACGGCACAACACCGATTGTGATGGAGGACAGACTGCACTACGGTGCGCTGTTTTCCGACATTGCGGACGGGGATCAAATACTCGTCCTGCATGACCGCATTGCCACAACCTATCCGGCACAAACCGGAGCATATGCCGTTATCCGTCTATCCCGCGGCGGGCTTGATGACATTCCGCTGCAGGTACAGCCACAGCTTGCGGAGCTTGGGTGGATTCCGCCGACGCAGCTGGATCTGCCCGAAACCGTGCCGGAGGATTTTTCCTTCTTTCTGCGCTGGGGGTGTTGGGGAATCAGCTCCTACGACAGCAAGTCGGGTGTCCTGATCAAAACAAGCGATGCGACGCATCCGGAGGACTATGTGACAGAATATGTTCTGTCCCCGGAGGAGACAGAGAACATATACGACATGCTCCGCACACTCGATATCAACCGTTATCCTGCCGAATATCATCCCGATCCGACACTGGCAACCAGCCCGGCGATGACGCTTGTACTGACGGTGCGCGCCGGCGGTCAAAGCAGGACAGTCACCTGCAAGAATATTGCACTGATCTATGAAGCATCCAACAAAAAAGGACAGGCGTTCCTCTCTGCCTGCCGGGACATCACCGATCTCCTGACCGCGACAGATGCATGGCAGGCTCTGCCCGATTACGAATTTTTATATGATTAATGATTGTGAGGAAGTTTATGAAACGGATGATTACAGTTTTTCTGGCGGCGGCACTGACCGTGCTGACCTTCTGCTCCTGCGGCGCACCGGTTTCGGATGATCTGATGCGCGGCATCACGGCAAACCCGGTATCCTCTGACAGCACCGCAGCTGCTGAACTTGGTGACCCCGCGATGACGGACTTTGCAGTGCGTCTGCTCCGTGCGTGCATGGAAGACGGCAGAAACACACTGATCTCACCGCTGTCGGTGGCATCTGCACTTTCGATGACCGCAAACGGCGCGGCAGGAGAAACCCTTGCACAGATGGAGCAGGTACTCGGGATGCCGATATCCCATCTCAATGAATGGATGCACGGATATCTGACCTCGCAGTCCAACGAGGAAGCCTGCAAAATGCACCTTGCCAATGCGATCTGGTTTACTGATGATGCCCGCTTTACCGTCAGCCCGGAATTTCTTCAGACCAACGCCGACCTGTACGGTGCCGACATCTACCAAGCCCCCTTGGATGCGGCAGCCTGTCGTGAGATCAATCGCTGGGTAAAGGACAAAACCGACGGTATGATCCGCGAAATTCTGGATGAAATTCCGGCAGACGCGGTGATGTATCTGGTCAATGCGCTTGCCTTTGATGCCGAATGGCAGGATATCTACCGCAAGCCGCAGGTCAGGGAAGGCATATTTACCACGGAATCAGGTGAGAGCAGAGATGTCGATATGATGTACGGAGAGGAAAGCCGGTATCTTGAGGATGCATATGCGACAGGCTTTATCAAAACCTACCGCGGCGGCAGATACGCTTTTGCCGCACTTCTGCCCAAAGAAGGTATTACCCTGTCAGAATATGCGGCATCGCTGGACGGTGAGAGGCTGTATGAAATGCTGAAAAACCCGATGACCGCCACAGTTTATACCGCAATTCCGCAGTTTGAAACGGAATACAACGCGGAGATGAGTGAAATTCTGTGTGCAATGGGAATGCCCGATGCATTTGACAGCGCGGTATCCGATTTCTCGCGACTCGGACACTCGACTGACGGCAATCTCTTTATCAGCCGTGTTCTGCACAAAACGTTTTTATGCGTGGATGCGCGCGGAACCAAAGCGGGTGCGGCGACGGTCATTGAAATGAGCGACGGATGCGCCGCATTGATTGAAGAACCCAAGCAGGTGTATCTTGACCGCCCGTTTCTCTACATGCTCATCGACTGTGCGCGTGGTGTGCCGTTCTTCATCGGTACGATGACGGATCCGGAGGCATAAATTCTCTTCCGATACCGGAGGGAGTCTTGACATTTTGCGGATTCTGGTATAAAATAATAGCAGAATCGCGGAACCCGGTTCCGCATGGAAAAGAGGAGAATTGATGTATGACGGTATATCATGAACAGGCAAGAGACCTGCCCGTTGCAGGCGAATACGATGTCATTGTCGCCGGTGCCGGACCTGCCGGTGTTTCGGCGGCGGTCATGGCGGCGAGAATGGGCGCAAAGACCCTTCTGCTCGAATACAACAACTGCCCCGGCGGTATTTCGACCTCCGGTCTGATGAGCCACTGGACCGGAACGGTGCAGTCAAAGCTCTATACCGAAATTCTGACAAGACAGGCGGAAAAGGTCGAGGGTGCCGGACATGGAAAAATTGTCCGTCAGATTGATCCGGAGCTGCTCAAAGCAGTCTATTTTGACATGCTTGCCGAAGCGGGTGTGACGCTGCTTTTGTATACGTTTGTCGCCGGTGTTGTGATGGACGGAAACCGCGTCACCGGTGTTATCACTGAGAGCAAGTCCGGTCGGCGCGTGTTCACCTCCAGGGTTGTCGTCGACGGCACGGGTGACGGTGATGCCGCGGCATTTGCCGGCGTTCCATACTACAAGGGCAGGGAATCCGACGGCAAGATGCAGCCGGCTACGCTGATGTTCAAGGTCGCAGGCGTGGACACGGACAGGGCGGTTCTGCTCGGTTCGTTTGAATCGACGCATCAGACCGAAAAAGGAGAATTGCAGGCACTGGCAAAAGCGCACATTCCGTATCCCGCAGGTCATCTTCTGGTTTATCCCACAACGCTTCCCGGCATCATCACCTGCAATATGACCAACTGTACCGAAATCGACGGCACAAAGGCGGAAGACCTGACCCGCGCGGAGATCGTCTGCCGTTCGCAGATTCCCGCAATCGTTGCCTATCTGCGCGAATTTGTTCCCGGCTTTGAGCATTGCTATGTCATCAGTGCAGGCTCAATGATGGGTGTGCGTGAGACCAGACACTTCAGCGGAGAATATGTGCTCAACGAGGAAGATATTCTCACGGCACGTGTGTTTGATGACTGGGTCGTGCGCGGTGCGCATTTCAACTTTGACGTACACAATCTGACGGGAGCCGGTCTTGACAAAACCGGTGTTCAGCACAAATGGAGCCAGAGCAAGGGCTACACCATTCCGTGGGGCTGTCTCGTTCCCCTCGGCGTGGAAGGACTGCTTCTGTCCGGACGCAACATCAGCGGTACGCACATGGCGCATTCTAATTACCGTGTCATGCCGATCTGTGTCGGCATCGGTGAGGCTGGCGGTGTCGCGGCGGCTATTGCGGCAAAGGAAAACGTCCGTCTGCGCGATATCCCGGCAGAAAAAATCCAGCAGTATCTCTTATAAAAATTCTTGGGGTTGTTGCAAGTTGAAAACCTGCGACAACCCCGATTGCGTTGTATACATTGTAAACATGTGTCACATGCGTCTCGGCAGCATCGGTTACAGATGGGTTTCGTACCGTTCTGCCGTGATGACGCCGTCTTTTACATGCAGGCGGCAGATACGCGCGGTGCGGCGTTCGCTATAGCCCTCCTGGGAGCTGTCACGGTAATCGCGTCCGTGATAGATGGCATAATATTCGCCGTCGTGCTTGATAACACTGTGATGCCCGGTGCCTTCCTCAAAGTCATTTTTGATCATCAGCGGCGCAAATGCACCGTTGTCTGTCACCTTGACAAAATCAACCTTCGTCAGGTCTTCTTCATCAGTCTTAGCAACGGCATAGCCAATGTGATAGGTGTCGTCCTCAAAACAGCCGGCACTGTACATCAGATACTGCCACGCACCCTCCCGGAACCAGAACGGACCCTCGATGGTGTACCAGTTATCGTCCCCGTGACACTTCGGTGTGAATTTTTCTTCGTCAAAGTCGGGAAGGAGCACCTCGCGCGGGCTGCGCGCAGGGGTGTACGGATCAAGGAAGCGGTCGACAAAGATGCGTGTACCGATGCGTTCACAGTCGATGTTATCCTTTGCGTACCACAGAAACAGTCCGGCGGCGGTTTTCACCATATGGGAATCGATTGAAAAATGATCGTACAGACAGACCTCGTCTGTAAACGGGCCCAATGGGGAGCCGGACTTTGCCGCATGGAGGAACTGGAAATTGCCGTTTCTTTCGCAGGAGACATACATATAATAGATACCGTCAAGCCGGATGACCGATGGTGCCCAGTAATTGTGTCCGCCGTCAAACGATGCTGCAATTCCGCGGAATTGCCATTCTCCGGTCAGGGTTTTGCTTTCATATACCTCGACACCGGCGCCTGCGGTAACGTAGATGTAAAAGGTGCCGTTGTCCTCAAAGATATACGGATCGGGCTGGGTGCGGTCACAACCATGGAATGTCAGCTTCATATGGTACCTCCGTCAGATGATATGTTTTTCGGATTCATTATAACACAGTCAACCGGAAAATGCAATGCTTTGGAAAGGAATTATGATTTTCTGTTGCTTTTCATTCGGTTCTGTGGTATAATCAAGAAAAAAGACTCCAAAGGAGAACAACAATGAGAATTCTATTTCAAGGCGATTCCATCACCGACTGCGGCAGAGGAAACGGTCTCGGGCAGGGTTATCCGCTGCTCATCAGCGCAAGACTCGGACTGGATATGCCGGGGCAGCATGAGTTTCTGAACTTCGGTATCAGCGGCAACCGCGTAGTCGATGTCTATGCACGCATCAAAAAGGACGGCTGGAACCACAACCCCGATGTATTCAGCATCCTGATCGGCATCAACGATGTTTGGCATGAGATCGGTGGCCAGAACGGTGTCGAGGCAGATCGCTTCTACACGGTTTTGAAGATGCTTGCCGACGACACGATGGTGCGCTTTCCTTCCATCCGCATGATTTTCATGGAGCCGTTTACACTGAACACCGGTGTAGTCGCCGAAAACTGGGACTATTTCCGTGACGAAACGGCACTGCGCGGCAAGGCTGTCGAGCAGGTTGCAGGAGAAGTCGGCGGACTGTATCTGCCGCTGCAAAACGAGTTTAACGCGGCATGTGCTGTCGCCGATGCGTCTTATTGGCTTCGAGACGGTGTCCATCCGACGGCCGCCGGTCACCAGCTGATTGCAGACCGTTGGCTTGCACTGTTCCGTGAAAAAATTCTGACGTGATCAAGTTTTACCGCTGCGGGTCTGTGCCTGCGGCGGTGCTTTTTTCTTCTGCATTGTACGCAGAGCAGGGGATCGACCGTCGGAAAAGCGTATACTTTACCGATTCTTAATGGAGAAAACGGTTATAAGTATTGTCATTTTCGTTATTGTGCTGTATAATAGAGGCGTCCGGTGACGGACATTTTTTTTGGAAACATCCGCTTGGTCGGAACTTTTGGAGGATTTCCCGAATGAAACGTGATACCGAGGCAATGTATGCCTCCATGGAGCCGTGGAAGCTCTTTTTTATTGTCGCACTGCCCGGCATGGTCAGTATGTTTGCCATGTCCATTTACAGCATCATTGAAGGTGCCTTCATCGGACAGCGTCTCGGTGAGGGTGCATTTGCCGCGGTCAACATCGCCATGCCGCTGGTCATGATTAACTTCTCGCTTGCCGATTTGATCGGCGTCGGTGCATCGGTTCCGATTTCCATTGCACTCGGCAAAAAAGACAATAAAACAGCAAACAATGTCTTCTCCTGCTCCGTCATCATGATCTTTCTTGCCGCTGTATTCATGGGAAGTGTCATGTTCTGCGCGGCGGAACCGCTGTGCCGCATGATGGGTGCAGACAATGTTCTGCTGGATACCTCGATGCGCTATCTGCGTACCTGTGCGCTGTGCTCTCCGCTGGCATCGATCTTCTTTGCCATGGACAACTATCTGCGCATCAGCGGTTATGTCAAAACAAGCATGGTCATCAATGTCTGCTCCAATCTGGCAACACTCGGTCTTCTGACTTTTTTCTTAATCGGTCTTGACATGGACGTTGTCGGCTCGGCGTTGGCAACATCGCTTTCTATGTGCATGTGTTCGGTTGTGGCAATGATTCCGTTTCTGCGGCGCAAGACACTGCTGCAATTTGTCAAGCCGCATTTTCACTTTGCCATGTTCCGTCAGATTGCGGCGTGCGGCTCTCCGGTGTTTCTGAGCAATGTATCCGGTCGAGTAACCTCCATTCTGATGAATATTTCGCTGATGACTGTCGGCGCGAGGGTCTGGGGTGAGGGCGGCGGAACCACAGCGGTTGCCGTCTATGCTGTGCTGATGTACTCCAGTGACCTCTGCTGGCCGCTGCTGTATGGTATCAGTGACGCACTGGCTCCTGCCATCGGATATAACTGGGGCGCGGCAAATTACGACAGAGTCAAGAAAATCGTCCGGTGTGCATTTATCGGAACCGCGGTGGTCGGTTTGGTTTCCACATCGCTTCTGTTCTTTTTCCCCGATGTCATCGCCGCGCTGTTTTCCAATGCAGAAGATGTCATGCTGATGCAGGAATCGGCACGCGCCATCCGTCTGTTCTGTTTCGCGTACCTGTTCCGTTGGTTTGCCGTTACCACACAGAGCTTCCTCAGTGCCATCGAAAAACCGATTCCTGCGACGCTGATGAGTGTCTCCGTCGCGTTTGTGTTCCCGCTTCTCATGCTTGCCGTACTCTGGAACCTTGGTCTGGACGGCATCTGGCTGAACTTTGTCGGCGTGAATCTGCTGGCGGCAATATTGGGTGTTG
This sequence comes from Oscillospiraceae bacterium, assembly GCA_015064785.1. Lineage (GTDB taxonomy): Bacteria > Bacillota > Clostridia > Oscillospirales > CAG-272 > RGIG3925. The sequence continues at coordinate 27,074 of SVRM01000001.1, read as the reverse complement.
TACTGATTCTGCGGGTACTGCGCGAAATCAGACAGAAACAAAGTTAAATACAGCGGGCAGCTGCTCTTACGTGCCTCAGCCCAAGGGACTGCATGAATACAGTCAGGAAGTTCTCCTTTGCCCCTCATCCGAGGGGCATTTCCATGCAATTTTTACATGAAAAACAGGAAATTCGGGTCACTGCGTGCCCCCGGGGTGCCGCAAGTTTTCAACTTGCAGCAACCCCTTTTTGTTCGTCTGCGTACAACAAAATTCGCACTGTGTCTTGTTATTTCCTCCCGGATGTGATATAATAAATAAAATCATCATTGACAGGAGAAATCCATTATGAACAAAAACGCAAAGAAACTCTCCCTGACGTGGCAGATCACGATCGGACTTGTCCTCGGTATCATACTCGGTCTGCTGCTTCAGAACCATGCCGATATCGCAGTTTCCTATATCAAACCGATCGGTACTGTCTATCTGAACCTGATCAAAATGGTTGTCGTCCCCGTGGTGCTGCTGTCCATCATGCAGGGCATCATCTCCCTTCAGGATATCCGCCGTGTCGGTTCCATAGGTATCAAAACCGTTGTGTATTATACACTGACAACCGCGCTTGCGGTAACCGTCGGTCTGATTTTCGCAAACGTACTCAATGTCGGTGCAGGGTATATTCTGCCGGTCGGTGAGCTGACCTATCAGGCATCAGAAGCACCGAGCTTCATTGATACGCTTGTCAATATTTTCCCGTCCAACGCATTTGCACCGCTCGTCAGTGCCACCATGCTTCAAGTCATTGTCATTGCCGTATTCTTTGGCTTCGGTGTGATTCTGGCAGGTGAAAAAGGGAAGCTCGCCGCCGATATCATCGACAGCTTTGCTGAGGTATCCTTCCGTGTCATGAATCTGATCATCGGCATGTCATCCATCGGTGTCTTTGCGCTGATTACACCGGTTGTCGCCTCCAACGGTCCGGCGGTTCTGCTCCCGCTGCTCAAGGTTGTGCTGGTCGCGTATACCGGTTATATCGTGCATATACTCATTGTGTATTCCGCATCCGTCAAGGTCATCGGCGGCATGAGTCCGATCCGCTTCTTCCGGGAAATGAGCCGTTCGATGCTGTTTGCCTTTTCCAGCGCCAGCAGTGTCGGTGTTCTTCCGTTCAATCTGGAAGCAACCGGCAAGCTCGGTGTCCGCCGTGAAATTTCCAGCTTTGTCCTGCCGCTCGGTGCGACGATCAACATGGACGGCACTGCCATCTATCAGGGCGTCTGCGCCATCTTCATCGCGCAGATCTTCGGCATTGAGCTGATCTTTGCACAGCAGATTTCCATCATTCTGACCGCAACACTGGCATCCATCGGAACTGCGGGCGTTCCCGGCTCCGGTATGATTATGCTCGCCATGGTGCTTCAGAGTGTCGGTCTGCCGCTGGAGGGCATTGCGCTCGTTGCGGGCATCGACCGTATCCTCGATATGGGACGTACTGTTGTCAATATCACAGGCGATGCATCCTGCGCTGTTTGTGTCAATGCCATGGAAGAACGCCGCGAAGCACACCGCGCAAAGAAGGCAGCGGAGACTCCCGCCGATCATCAGCCATGAACAAGCACCTGAAAAACGCAGTAGTTACCGTCGGTATTCTGACGCTGACTTACGGATTCGGATTCCTTTTGAAGGATGTCTTTGAAATCTGGGAGCATATTACCACAGCTTACGTATTTTCCGTATTTTTGATCTCCTTGCTGACAGACGGATATGTCTGGGGGATATTCGCAGGCTTTTCCGCTGTGTTGTTCATCAATTATGCATTTACCTATCCGTATTTTGATGTTGACTTTTCTGCATCGGAAAGCATCTTTTCCGCCGCCGTTATGGTGATCATTTCCGTTCTGACAAGCGCCATCACAACGCAGCTCAAGCACTGGAAAACGGTAAAGGCGGAAGGCGAAATGGAACGGATGCGCGCCAATCTGCTCCGCGCGGTTTCGCACGATCTGCGCACACCGCTGACCACCATCTACGGCGCAAGCTCGTCGATTCTCGACAACTATGAACGGCTGAGCGATATACAGAAAATGCAGATGATCGGCGGCATCAGGGAAGATGCGGACTGGCTGATCCGTATGGTGGAAAATCTGCTGTCCATCACACGCATCGACAGCGGCAATGTCAAGCTCATCAAGACACCGACCGTGCTTGAAGAACTGATTGATGCGGTGATTCTGAAATTCAGAAAACGCTATCCGGCGCAGCATATCAGCCTTTCACTCCCGGATTCACTTGTCGTTATCCCGATGGATGCCATGCTGATCGAACAGGTCATCATTAATATGCTTGAAAACGCCATCCATCACGCGGGTGATTTCACAACGCTGACCCTGCGTGTCAGGACAGAGCAGGAAAATGCGATCTTTGAAATCGAAGATGATGGCTGCGGGATACCACGTGAACGTCTGGAGCATCTTTTCACCGGATATTATGATATCAATACAGAAAAAGCTGATACACAAAAACGGAATGCAGGCATTGGGCTGTCCGTCTGCGCTACGATCATCAAGGCGCACGGTGGAACCATCAGCGCAGAAAACAGAAGCGGCGGCGGTGCGGTCTTCCGCTTTGCACTGAGAACAGATGAGGTAGAGGGGCATGAACAGCAACAATAAATATAAAATACTCTTAGTGGAAGATGAAACCAATATCCAGACCTTTGTCAGCGCTCTGCTGGAGGCAAACGATTATCAGGTCGTTCTTGCCGCAAGCTGTGCCGAGGCGGAAATGCTGTGTGCATCGCATTTGCCCGATCTTGTGATTCTCGATCTCGGTCTTCCGGATCGGGACGGAACCGTGTTTCTGCGCAGACTCCGCCAAAAGGAGCTGACACCGGTGATCGTGTTGTCCGCCCGGAGCGATGAGAATGAAAAGGTACATGCGCTCGATCTCGGCGCCAACGATTACATTACCAAACCGTTCGGTTCAGCAGAGCTTCTTGCAAGAATCCGCTCGTCACTGCGCACCTCGCGCTACAGTGCTGCCGAGGGGAAACTGCCGGGCGGTAGTTTTCGATGCGGTGACATGTCCATTGACTACGATGCGCGGCGGATTCGCATCGGAGAGGAAGAAATCAAGCTGACACAGACCGAATACAACATCGTTGTGTTCCTGTCTGCACATTGCGGAAAAGTGATGACATATTCCGCAATCATCAAAGCCGTCTGGCACGAACCAACCAATGAAAACAGCATCAAAAAACTCCAGGTCAACATGGCAAATATCCGGAAGAAATTCGGTGCCAAGCCGGGTGAGATCAGTTATATTGTCAATGAACTCGGCGTCGGATACCGCATGGACGGAGAGTGAACCAAATCATATGTAAAACGGATCGATGATATCATCGGTTCGTTTTTCTTCTTTGCTCCATCTTTGCCGATTGTGTGATATAATATTGTATCATGGGTAAAAATTGGTTTTACCTGCGTTATTTGCTGAAAGGAAGAGAAACATGTTATCCGCAGATGAAATTTTGCAGTTAGTGCAGAGCCTGATCTGGCTTCTGGCAGGTGTCGGTGTATTTATCGTCGGCATGAATTTTTTGGGTGATGCACTGGAAAAGAGTGCCGGCAGCGGTATGAAGAAGCTGCTGGAAAAAATCAGCAACAACCGTTTTTCCGGCGTTGGTATCGGTGCCGGTGTCACGGCGATCATTCAGAGCTCGTCCGCTACGTCTGTCATGGTCATCGGTCTTGTCAACGCCGGTGTTATGACGCTTATGCAGGCAACACCGATCATCATGGGTGCCAATATCGGTACAACCATCACCGGTGTTCTGGTCGCGCTGAAAAACGATTATTTCAATATGGTCATGTATCTGCTTGCATTTGCCGGCGTTATGATGGGGTTTGTCAAGCAGGAAAAAATCAAAATCGCCGGCAGTCTCTGCTGCGGTCTGGGTATGATCTTCGTCGGTCTGGAGGTCATGAGCAGTGAACAGGCTTTTGGTAATCCTCTGGTTGAGGAGCTGTTCACCGGTATTTTCCAGAGAATCGACTTCCCGCTGCTTCTGATTGTAGTCGGTATCATCTTTACAGCGCTGATTCAGAGCTCCTCTGCTTCCACCGGTGTCGTCATCACGATGGTCGGGACAGGTGTTCTTCCGCTCGAGCTGGCGCTGTTTATCGTCCTCGGTGCCAATATCGGTACCTGTGTGACTGCACTGCTTGCCTCCGTCGGTGCCAATGCAAACTCCAAGCGTGTTGCACTGATTCACTTTACATTCAACGTCATCGGTACGGTTCTCTTTACCGCGGTTCTTTGGATTTTCAAAGATGTGTTCGTCAATTTTCTGGTTTCGATTTTCCCGGGCAGCGATCCGATGTCGCTGCAAATGCGCGTGTCGCTGTTCCATGTCATTTTCAACGTGACAACCACGGCAGTTCTTCTCCCGTTTGTTCATCAGCTTGTCAACTACTCCTGCATGGTCATCCATGACAAAAAGGAATCTGAGGAAACACTTTCCCTCAAGTATGTCGACGACCGACTTCTGAAAACGCCGCCTGTCGCTCTGATGCAGGTCAAAAAGGAAATGGACCACATGATTGCGTTGGTTGAGGAAAACATCAGATGCTCCTTCAACTCCATCGATACCGGTTCCGCGGAATACGGTGAGCTCATCCGCAAGAACGAGGAGATCATCGACTTTACCAACAGCGCCCTGAACAAATTCTTAATCAAGCTGTCAGTCAATGTCGAGCAAAGCGATGAACGCGTCATTGGTACGTATTTCCACGTTCTCAATGACCTGGAACGCATCGGCGATCATGCAGAGAATTTTCATGAAATCGGTGTTGAAATGATCGGCAAGAAGATCGCTTTCTCCGAGAAAGCGCGCGGTGAAATCTTAAACATGCGCATCAGCGTGCTGCAGATGTTTGAAATTGCCAAGGATGCCTTTGAAAATCTGAACAAGGATCAGCTTCTGAAGCTGACGGAGCTTGAAGAAGGCGTCGACACTATGAAGAAGCAGCTGATTGCCAGCCATTTTGCACGTCTGGCAGAAGGCAACTGCAACGTAGATGTCAGTCCGTACTACTCCTCGTTGGTTGCCGGTCTGGAACGTGTCGCTGACCATCTGGTCAATGTCGGTTACAGTGTCACCAATCCGATTGGCTCGCAGAGAGAAAGTCACCTGATTGCAGAATCATAAAACGCGTAAACGCTGCCCGAGAGGATCCTGCTCACGGCAGCGTTCGTTTTTTTGTTGGTTCTTCTTGACAACCACGGCGTCATGCGGTATAATGGATAACAGTAGGATAACCCAACAGTGGAGGAGTTACAGTATGAATTGCAGTGCATTTCCAACGATGATTACACCGTTTACACAAGACAACCATATAGACACGGGCGCTGTCCGTGCCATGTGCGACTGGTATGCAGAAGCTGGATGCGGGGGAATTTTCACCGCGTGTCAGTCCAGCGAAATCTTCAATCTCAGCGTTGCGGAACGTGTCCTTCTGACAAAGACCGTGGTGGACCGTGCTGCCGAGATTGCAGCGGCGCATCCCGAGCGTCCGAAGATGAAAATTGTCGCCTCAGGTCATGTTTCCGATACGTTTGAGGAACAGGTATATGAGCTTTTGGCAGTCGCCGATACCGGCATTGATACGCTGATTCTCATTTCCAACCGGATGGACATTGCCAATACCGGAGACGATGCGTGGATTGCAGATACTGCGCGGCTGATGAATGCGCTTCCGCAGATATCACTTGGTGTGTATGAATGTCCGTATCCGTACAAGCGGCTGATGAGTGACAGAATGTTATCTTTCTGCGCACAATCCGGACGGTTTGCTTATATGAAGGATACTTGCTGTGATGCCGCGCTGATGGCGCATCGCTGTGAACTTCTGCGCGGCACGCCGATGCAGCTATACAACGCCAGTGCTCAGACACTGCTTTCATCGATGCGCTCCGGTGCTGCCGGATACTGCGGTGTCATGTGCAACTTCCACCCGGCGCTGTATGCTTGGCTGTGTTCGCATTTTGAGCAGGAGCCGCAGAAAGCCGAACTGGTACAAGCATTCCTCGGTACCGCTGCATTCACAGAATCACTCGCCTATCCTGTCACAGCGAAGTACCATCTCCGCGAGATCGCCGGTCTGCCCCTTGACAGCATTGTCACACGCAAGCGTCCCCAATCCGATCTCCGGGAATATGACATCGAGTGCATCCGCGCAATGGATCTGCTCGCACGGCACATGGAAGAAGCACTCATCGATCACAAATAAACAGAATGGGTCTGCCCCATTGACTGTGCGCCTGATAACGCCCGTCAATGCAGCAGACCCTGCTTTTTTGGATTTTTTTGCGGTCAGTTCTTCTGCTTTTCAAAGAACTGCATCAGCTTTTCGACGCGCTTGGTCTGTGACAGCTCGTTCTTTGCACACCAGGAAGCAACGTCCTTGGACGGATTGCTGGCGTTGAACAGCTCCCACAGCATCTTGCCGTAGACACTGGTATAGTTGTCATGGATGTAGGTAAACGAAATAATGACATTATCGTGGACAATATCAATCATCTTTGCGTCGTCTGTCTGGTCAGCATACCGCGTCTTCATGGCAATTTCATAATATGCCGGGAAGACCTGCTTGTAGCCTTCCGCATTGAGCGCTTCAATGATCAGACCGATGTTGTCGAGATTGCCCTCAGCGGTTGTCGGAACAACGAACGGACGGTCAAACGCGGCACCGTAGTAGCCATCCTCAGACGCATCGAGCTTGGGCATCGGAAGAATACCGTAGGACAGGTCATTGGCGGAGGAAAAATTCTTAACGGCATTTTCCATCGGTCCATAGAAGAACAGGGAACGGTCCTCGCAGAACAGATTCAGTACCTGATCCTGATAATCGGAATCTTTGGAAGGATACAGATAGCCGCCCTCGCCAAAGATCATATCGTACATTTTTTCAACAACCTGCGTCGTGCGTTCCAGATAAACCTCATAATACAGATTGCCGTCGGCATCCTTGCGGTACGGCTCGACACGGAACGGCTCGAAAATACCGTAATAATACGGCATACTGACATAGCCGAACTGGTCGGCATTGTCAATCTCACCGTTACCGTTGAGATCACGGTAAGCCTGTGCGGTCATCTCGTTCATCGCATCCAGTGTCCAGGTGCCGTCATATACCATCTGATACGGAAACTCAAAATCGAGCTCCTTCATCAGATTCTTGTTGAAGTACATGACACGTGTCTGGGCGAGGTTGTTGTAGCCGATGTTGTTGAACATCATGTACATCTGACCGGCAACAGTCATGCTTTCTCTCGTTGCGGCAGGCCACCAGGGCTTGGAGAAGTCTAAATGCGGGATATCAAGCGCATTGATAAACAAGCCTTCCATCGCTGCGTTTGCCATATTGACGTCATGACCCTGTGCCAGATCCGTCGAGTCGTCACCTGCCAGAATCGCCTGCTTGAGGGCCGACACGTGATTTTCCTCAAGATAACTCATTTCGGTCAGGACAATATCGGTGTTGAAGCGTTCCTCAACCGTGCGGATTTTCGAGTAAACAGCATCGTTGACAATGTTGCCGTCCTGCGCGTCAACATATGTCTGCGGACGGTTCAGATCAGTGCCGAAGATGGTCATACGGAACGGCGCACCGCCAAGATCCGCTTCCGGCAGAGAATCGCGCAGGGCAGGGTCTTCTGTGACCGCTTCCGTGACCGGGGCTGTTTCGGTTTCTTTTGCCGCTGTTCCGGTTTCTGTTGTTCCGGATGCGGAGCCGCCGCAGGATACCGCAGATGCCGCGAGCATGGACAGTAAAACCAGAGCGAGTACCGACTGTTTCATCGCATGGTCTCTCATATTGAGATACCTCCTGTTATGTATTTGTTATAACCTGAGAGGGTCTGTGTCTGACAGTGTAGAAAGAAATAGGATCGAATATGTTATAATATTATATCACAGCAGCGGGATTTTTGCAACCTGTTTTCTGAAAATTTGTGAAATATGGTTTTTTATATCAAAGACCATCGCGGATATGAGCGGCAATGCTGTTTCCGCAGGTTCGGCCGAAGATCAGCATGGCATCCTGCGAAATTTTTCCGTCATCCACACCGAAATACGGCGTTTCTATGGTGACAGTCAGTCGGACACCGGGCAGACGGGAATAATAGTTTTTGGAGTTGATGCTGTTTTCGTTGTTCCATTGCTCATTCGGACCAACATCCCAGTTTCCGGTATAGCGCAGAGGCAGGTGTGCGGTATCCGCTGCCAGTCGTTCTCCGAAGCGATCGGCGTGCGGCTTCATGGCTTCGGTGCTGTGGCTGAAGAAGATATGATCGTTCTGCGGACCGATGTGCCACGGCGAATGGAAATCAAAAGTACAGCTGAGGGCATGTTCACGGCTGAATGCCTTCAGAGCCGCGGTAACTTCATAAACGGGGGTGTCATCATAATCCTGGTTGTGGTCGTGCGATCGGCGGTTTTTCCCCTGATCACCGTCTAAAACACCGTCCAGATCCACAAACGGAACTGCCAACACGGAATATTCTGCTGGAAGTTCTGACAGCATCGTATCAATCACACCCTCGAGTACATATCCTCCGGTCGATTCACATGCATGATGCCGCGCGGTGAGCAAAATCCACTGATCTCCAGAGCCAAACCGTACACAGGGCAGGTCACGTCCTTTTTCAGATTTGCAGAATGGCTCCGGCTCCAGTCCGCGGTCGGCACAGAACGCATAGAAGCGATCCGGATGATATAACATATCGTGCGCAAAATAGACACAGGTTTCATCCGATGCAAAGGTGTAGGTGAACCGGTCTCCGCTGCCGGATTCACTCCAATGCCATGCCTTCAGATCATGGCTGACCGCAGCACCGTATCGCCCGACGCGGTATTCTGACGGGAAAACAAATGTCACTGTGTGGCCGGCAAAGCCTTCCGCACAGAATGCCCAGTAGAACCAGTCCCCATCCGTATCGCGGATCTGACGTTCCAGAAAAACAGTGTCATTGTCTATCTTCGTGACGGTGATATTTCCGCCGGTAAAGTTCTGATGAATGTTCATAATCGTCCGACGTTGCTTTCCTCCAGGAAAAGCGTCCTTTCTGTGTAATGCAATGATGCTTGATTTTTGTTCACGGCTCTGTCAGATACGCTGCAAAACCGGAGGAATACTGTCTTGACTCATCTGCCAGAATCCAGAGTGCTTCCACGTCTGCAAGACGTTCCACCAGTGCCAGACCGTCCTCCGGCGTCATGCAGAACAGCGCCGTGGACAATGCGTCTCCCAGTGCCGAATTCTTGCACACAATCGAGATCGACAGATATCCTTCAGCCGGGAAGAGTGTGTCCGCATCAATGATGTGGTGATAGCTTTTGCCATCCACCATATAGTACCGCTGATACGTTCCGCTTGTGACAATGGATTCCCCTGTAAGATGCAGATAACCGACATACGGCGCATCGTCCGTCGGGTTCGGATTTTCAATACCGGCAAGCCAGGGAGAGCCGTCCGGCTTGCTTCCGACGGTGCGCACATTGCCGCCGACATTGATGACATATCCGGAAATACCGCGTTCCTCCAGCATCTGTGCTGCCATCTCAACGGCATAGCCTTTGGCAATCGCACCGACATCCAGCGTCATGTCCGGGTCTGCCAGAAAGACAGTGCCCGCTTCTTCGTCGATGACCAGATCGTCGATATTTGTATGCAGTGCAGCTCGTGACAGCTCCTCCATCGACGGCAATGCAGCGGCGGACGGCTCGTCCAGACCTGCGGTGCGATAATCGTGCCAGATCGATAGAACACTGCCCATTGCAATGTTCATCCTTCCGTCCGTCAGCGCATACATATCCTTTGCGTACAGCAGCATGTCCGTGATGCGTCGGTCCACCGGAACTGTGCGGTGAACGCCGTTTTCCAGCGTATTGACGGTACAGAGATTTTCCATATCGTCATAGTGGTGATAGATTGTATACAACCGGTGATATTCGCCGAGAACAGAAAGGATGTCATTGCTGATGCTGTCAAAGGCAGCTCTGTCCTCGGCGTATCCTGTGATTGTGGTTGCCGTGTCAAAGTAATCCAGCGAATACGCGGTAAATTTTGTTTCGCGTAATGCACAGGATGAAAAGAGTACCGACAGAAAAAATGCAGTCAACAGCAAAAGAACGCTGGTTTTGGTGTGTTTCATGGTGCCTCCGGAGTAAAAATGGGCTGTTGCACGATTGTGCCGCAGCCCACTTGTTTTTTGTTATCAGCCGATCTTGGCTGCTGCCTTGGCAAAACCAGTGACAGCAATGGTACAGCCGGCTGCCTGAAGATCCGCATTGCCGTCTGCAAAACCGGAAATCTCGGCTGCAGTCTTGCCGACACATGCAGTATCAAATGCCGCTGCCTGTTCATACCATTCCTTTGCAGCGCCGCCGTAAGCCTTCATGCCGTAGGTATCGCCCTGTTCCTTCTTGGAGGCAATCGCCTTGGATGCATCAAAGGTGGACTTGCCAGCAGTATCAAAACCGAAGGATACCTCAACGCAGTCACTGGAAGCAGCAGTTACCTTGCCGTCAGCACCGACAGCAGCCGCAAAGAAGGTGGTTTCGACCTTGTTGGTGCCTGCTTTGTCCTCGGTCGCATCGGTGGTGGTCTGCGCGGTAGAGATACCGAGCTTCAGCGTGTCAGCAGAGGATGCACCAGTGACAGTCGCATTGGTAATGGCGCGATCGACAGCATATGCGAATTCGGAAATCGCGATGGTACAGCCTGCATTGATGACATCATCGGTACCGGTGCCGGCATCGGTGACAAGCGCCTTGACCTCTGCCGCAGTCTTGCCGACGATCAGTGCGCAGAACGCATCTGCCTGTTCATACCACTCCTTGACAGCGCCGCCATACGCGACCATGTTGTATTCCTTGCCTGCTTCGTACTTGGTGGTGAAGCTCTGCGCGGCAACAGCCTTGCCATCTGCCGTATAGCCAACCTTGTTGTCGGCACAGTCGATGAATGCACGGACGATCTTGCCGTCAGCATCAACCAGAACCGCTGCTGCGGTAATCGTTGCCTGACCCTGACCGTCTTTATCCTCAGTAGCATCAGCCGCCGATACGGTTGTGTATACACCGAGCCCGAGCTTGAGGTCTGCACCTGCGCCGCTGCATCCGGTAACAGCAAATGCGGTCAGTACCATCAGAGATACCAACAGAATTGAAATGAGTTTCTTCATTGTGTTGCTCCTTATATATAATTTTGGGATATGCTTATAGTATTATACCATAAATGCATATCCCATGTCAATAATTATGCTGAATTTTTTGTTAAAATATAAACAATTTTCGCGGTGGAATCCGACGGATCAGATATGCGCCGCAAAGTCCGATGAAAATTCCGGAAACGGTTCCTGTGATTGCCAGTACGATCATATAATAGGCGATCTGCGGCGTGTCGAGAAGAAGTACCGCCACCAGAATCTGCCCAAGGTTGTGGGACACACCACCTGCGACACTCACACCGATCTCCGACAGAAAACCGGTCTTTTTCAGAATACACATCACAAGCATACTGAGAAGTGCACCTGCAAGACTGTAGGCAAATGTCATGGCATTTCCGAACAGCAGGGAGGAGATGCAGAGCCGGATCAGCGACACCGGCGCGGCATATCGCAGCCCGAGCGAATAAAGCAGATAGAGAATGACGATATTCGGCAAACCGAGCTTAATTCCCGGAACTGCGGCATAAACGGGCGGCAGCAGCAGCTCCACATAGGACAGCAGAAGCGACAGGGAAGCGGCAAGTCCGAGAAATGCAATTTTTTTGGCTGCGTTCTGTTTCATGACTCCGCAATGCACTCCTTATGAGATAATGTCCGGCTGTCGGTCATCCTGCCTTTGTACCGAGATGACAACCCGGTTCGGCAGACAGATAATGGACTCCCCGTCATGGCTGATCGGACGGTGGGATGAGCAGATGCCGTCAGGACAGCTTGCTTCTGACACATACGCCTGCCCATTCGCGATGACCAGCAGATTGTAACCGTCAGCACCGGTAATCTCCACTGTGCGGTTTTCGCTGAGCGAAAATTCGCCCCACACCTGTCCGTCGACTGTGACGGTGACAGTATCGCCGGGTACGCGGAATAAAAACAGTGCAAGTGACGCGGCGGCAATAATCAGAAGCAATCCGCCGATGAACAGAAGATCATGCCTGTATTTCCGTCCGGAATGATTGCTGCAATACTGCATCCGGTCAGTTCCAGCTGAAGTCTTCCGGCAGGTCAGGGAAGCTGACGCGCTTGAGGCATCCCGTCGGACAGACCTCGGTACACGCACCGCATCCGGTACACTTGCTGTAGTCAATGACCGCGCAGTTATTGACAACGGTAATCGCGCCGTGCGGACAGGTCTTCTCGCATTTTTTACATGCGATGCAGGCATTTTGGCACACCTTACGGGCATCGGCACCGCGATCATGGCTGCTGCAAAAGACGGCTGCCGCAGTTTCCTGCGGAACCATCGAAATGATCTTTTTCGGGCATTCCTTCACGCACAGTCCGCAGCCGACACAGCGTTCGGTATTGATGCGTGCAATGCCGTCCGCAAGACAGATGGCATCGGCGACACAAACCGCGGCACAGTCGCCGCAGCCGAGACAACCCCAGTTACACGCCTTGGGTCCGCCGTATACGGCCGCACGCGCCTTGCAGGTGGCAATACCGTCATAATTTGCTTTTTCGGGTGCGGCATCGCAGGTGCCGTTGCAATGTACAAAGGCGACCATGTCCTTCGGCTCCTCGACCTCAACGCCGAGAATTTCACCGAGCTTTTTTGCAACATCTTCCGCACCGGGAATACAGAGATTCGGCGGGGTATCACCCTTTGCCATTGCCGCTGCATAGTCCGCACAGCCCTTGAAGCCGCAGGCACCGCAGTTGATGCCGGGAAGGGTTTCGCGGATCTGCACGACACGCTCGTCCTCTTCAATGCCGAACAGGGAAATGAACAGCGCGAGCAGGATACCGAACAGCAGACCGATGGCCACGACAACACCGAGCGCAGTTAATACATCAATGATCATAGTTGTCCTCCTTTAAGCAAAGAGATTGTCCACAATTCCGGCAAGTCCCATGAATGCAAGAGAAATGAAGGATGCGGCAATCAGTGTGATCGCAACACCGCGGAAGTTGTCCGGAACCTCCATTTCGTCAATGCGGGAGCGCAGACCGGAGAACAGCACCATTGCCAGCAGAAAGCCGAGTCCGCAGCCGAGGGAGCTGAACACGGATTCGATGAAGGTGTACTGATCGGTGATGTTGTTGATGGCAACGCCGAGCACGGCACAGTTGGTCGTGATCAGCGGTAAATAGACGCCAAGACCCTGGTGCAGCGCGGGAGAGAAGCGCTTTAAGATGATTTCGAGAATCTGGACAAGCGATGCAATGATCAGAATGAAAACAATGGTCTGAAGATACGCAAGTCCCAGCGGCTCCAGCACGAAGTACTGGATCGGCCAGGTTGCAAAGGTGGCAAGCAGCATGACAGCCGTGACGGAAACGCCCATACCGACTGCCTGATTGAGCTTCTTCGAGACGCCGAGGAACGGACAGATGCCGAGGAAGCGGCTGAGGACATAGTTATTGACTAAAACGGATGAGAGGAGAATGACAATGAGATTCTTGAAGCCTTCCATGTGATATCACCGTTTGAACGTTGATGTTCAAACATTCTCCTTTCTTTGGGGTGTACAGGCATTGCCGCACATACCGGCACTGGGACAGCCGGCGCACGAAAATTCCTTCTTTTTGGGGGCTTTTCCGGCAGTGAGCGCACTGACCAGCGCAATCAGCAGACCGTAAACGACCATGCCGCCGGGCGCCTTGACGAAAAATTCAATCTTAAAGTCGGCGAGGAAGGGGATGGACATGCCGGCAAAGCTGGCAGCGCCCAGAACCTCACGGATGGTTGCGATGACGCAGAGCGCACAGGTAAAGCCGATGCCCATGCCAAGACCGTCCAGTGCGGAGCGACCGACAGAGTTCTTGCTTGCAAACATTTCCGCGCGGCCGAGGATGATGCAGTTGACGACGATCAGCGCAAGGTACACGCCGAGCATGTCATAAAGATCCGGAAGATATGCGTGAATGATCATCTGTACGACGGTAACAAAGCCGGCGATGATAACGATATAACACGGAATACGGACATTGTCCGGAATCACGCGGCGGAGCAGGGAAATCAGGACATTAGAGCAGATGAGAACCATCAGCGTTGCAATGCCCATGCCGAATGCACCGAAGACATTGGTTGTGGTCGCCAGCGTCGGACAGGTACCGAGAATCAGCACCAGCGTGGGATTTTCTTTGATGATACCGTTCAGAACAATGGAAAGACAGCTGTTCTTCTTCATGACGGATCGCCTCCTTCAAAAATTCTGACACATTCAAAAGCGCGAAGAATCGCCTTCTTATAGCCGTCGGTTGTCAGCGTAGCACCGCTGATGGCATCGATGCTGTTGTAAGTTTCCTCGGTCTTGCCATCGAACTGACCGTAGAACGCCTCGTCGGCACATGCAGAGCCGATGCCGTCCGTTTCTGCCTGGGACAAGGTCATACAGTCGATGATTCTGCCATCTGCCGTGAGAGATACGAGGATGTGGATATATTCACCGGATGCGGGATGATACTCATTGCCGCCGGTAATGCCGTAGCCTGCTGCTTTGATTTCCATGACATAATTGCCGGTGGCGGTCTTCTCTGCCTTGACAAGATGCGTCGGCAGACCTTCATATGCCGCAAGATCAAGCGCGGTCACAGCAGATGCACGGACGGTGTCGACCGCTGTTTTGGCTGTGTCGGCGACCGTATTGTCACACGCAGTGATCACGGTGTAGGATGCATCCAGTGCGATGAACTGTTCACCGATGACGCAGACAGCGCCCGCGCCGTTGTCGGCAAAGTAGATCGCATCAACACCCTCTGTAACTTCTGTGAAGAAGTGCTTGGTAAATGCACCGTTAGCAGCTCCCAGTGCCTCGTTCAGAGCATCTGCAAGGATTTCCTCGTCGGTACGCAGATCCACAGAACCGCCGCCGAGAATGACAACGGTGTTCAGTGCATCGCGGACAGCAGAACGGTAAGCCGCAGTCGTCTTGGTCGCGCCGGAAACCGTGTCAACACCATCAATGTCAGCAAGGCTTCTGCCGGGCAGGAGTGATGCAAAGCTTTCCGCCGCCGCGCCGCCGATGGACGGGGTTTCAGAGGACGCGATGAGCTTGGTACCGGCAACCGTGCCGTCGGGGTTGATGCCGCACATCAGAACCATACCCGATGCGTAGCCCGTGGTCGTCAGACGGACGACATGTCCGCCGCTCGATGCCAGATACACATCGGAAACAGTGGCGGGAAGTGTGTATGCGGTGGTGTCTGCTCGCTCAAAGCTGCCGCCGTCGGGCAGAACCTCCAGAAGTGCTGCATTGGCAGCCATTTCTTCGTTTTGTGTGATGATCGGCGCGGTGATTGCATTGGTCAGCGCCAGAATCACGGATACCACGGCGCAGATGCTGACCAGCACCGCAATGCTTTTTACGGATTTTTTCATACTGCTTTTCCTCCGAATACCTTGTGTGCGGTCAGCTTCTCAATATAGGGAGTCAGAATGTTCATAAACAGAACGGCAAAGGATACACCTTCGGGATAGATACCGTAGTATCGGATCAGGAACGTAAGTAAACCTGCGCCCAGACCGAAGATGACCTTGCCCCACGCGGTTGCGGGAGAGGTGACATAGTCGGTTGCCATAAAGATCGCACCGATCAGAACCGCACCGGACAGTGTCAGAGCCAGCGCACGTGCCGCATCAAAGCCTTCCGCGAGCAGGGAGAGGACAAACACACTGCCGATATACATGACCGGAATGTGCCAGGAAATGATGCGGCGGATCAAGAGATATGCAAAGCCGAGCAGAAGTGCAATCGCGCAGGTCTCGCCGATGGCACCGCCGCGGATACCGAGGATGAGATCGGTGAGCGGCACCGTGCCGCCGTTTGCCATCTGCTCCAGCGGTGTTGCGCCGGAGACGGTGTCAACGATGGTCGGCATCCCGTGGGAAGCCATGCTGCCGAAGGAAACGAGCATAAACACACGTGCCGTAATGGCAGGATTGACAAGGTTGCAGCCGATACCGCCGAACAGGCACTTGACCACGATGATGGCAAAAACACAGCCGACAACGCACTGCCAGACCGGGACAGTGGACGGCAGATTCAGCGCGAGCAAAAGACCCGTGACCGCGGCACTGAGATCTCCCACGGTCTGATCCTTTTTGGTAATGAAATTATACAGTGCTTCCAGCAGTACGCAGGATGCGACACAGACCGCAATGACCAGAAGCGAGCGCAGACCAAAGATCACCGTTCCGGCGATAGCCGCAGGTGTAAGTGAAATCAGAACGTCGCGCATAATCGACATGGTCGATCTGCCGCTGTGAATATGCGGGGAAGCGGAAATATGAAGCATATTATCCATGTTTGGTTGTCTCCTTTGCCTTGGTTTCTTTCAGCAGCTGTTTGGACAGGGAATTCGTCTGTACGAGCGGACGGTTGGCAGGGCAGTTGAAACTACAGCAGCCGCACAGCATACAGGATTCCACCGACAGCGCCTTCAGCATGTCCGCATCCTTTTTCTTGTACGCAAGCAGAATCTGCGCCGGAGCCAGTCCCAGCGGACAGACATTGGTGCAGGCACCGCAGCGGATGCAGGCAGAGGTTTTGGGCAGTCTGGATTCCTTTTCGGTCAGCGCAATGACTGCGTTGGTGTTTTTGAGTACCGGTGCGCTGAGATCTGGGACAGTGACACCCATCATCGGACCGCCGTAGAGAACCTTACTCGGTGTGCTTTTCAGTCCGCCGCAGAATGCAAAAACATCCTCAAGCGATGTGCCGATCGGGACAACCAGGTTCTGCGGTTCCGCAACCGCACCGCCGTCCACGGTAATGCACTTTTCGACCAGCGGCATACCGGTTTGCAGATAAGAACCGATGGCAGCAATCGTGGTACAGTTGCAGACGACACAGCCAACGTCAATGGGCAGCTTGCCGGCGGGAATGACCTTTTTTGTGGTGTGATAGACCAATACCTTCTCACCGCCCTGTGGGTACAGCTGCGGAAGCACACAAACCTCCACGCCACCGATTCTGGCAGCCATGTCCTTCATCGAAGCAATCGCGGCAGGCTTATTGCTTTCGATGCCGATGATGACACGCTTGAGCGGGAAGTGCTTCATGATGACGCGCAGCGCATACTCCATATCATCCGCACGCTCCGTCATGGTCAGCGAGTCGGAGGTGATATACGGCTCACATTCCGCGCCGTTGATGATCAGATCCTCCATGCGTGCGGGATCGGCGCTCCACTTCACATAGGTCGGGAAGCCTGCACCGCCAAGACCGACCACACCGCTGTCCTTCATTGCCACAAGAAGATCCTCTCGGCTTGCAATGACCGGTGCCTGCATATCTGCATCCGGTGTCATTTCTCCGTCTGACTCAATGATAACAGCCGGAACGGTGTTGCCGGAGGACAGCAGAATATCGGAAATTTTTGTGACCTTACCGGACACACTTGCATGAATCGGCGAGGACACCGCACCGACAGCATCTGCAATCTTCGTGCCGACCTGTACTGTATCACCGACGCGGACGGTTGGCTTTGCCGGTGCGCCGATGTGCATGGACATCGGAATGGTCACGGTTTTCACCGGGGAAATACGCTTCGCAGACTGATCGGCGGTGTTTTTTCTGTGTGGAACATGAACGCCGTGTAAGAAAAAAGACATTTGATTTCAACCTTTCTGTTTTTTCAGTGTCTGTATTATGCTTTCCATAATTATATCAATTTATTGTACCATTGAATCATGATTTTGTCAATATGTAACGGAAGATTCCTTGCTTTTGGTGTTAATTTCCGTGTCTTCTGCCAATACTCACAGAAAAGGGATGGTGTAAGATCATCCTGCCTATAAGGAGAAACAAAGATGACTCTGCTGCATGATGTGATTGCGTCGGTTCTGCCTGTGATGATTGCCATTCTGGAAATTATCGGAATTTTTACTGTTTTCTGGTCAGGCATCCACGGATTCTGGAAATATTTCCAGATTACTTTCATGAAAAAGACCTTCGATCTGCAAAGCAACCTTGCCCGGGGGCTGGCGCTTGGACTGGAATTCAAACTGGCATCGGAAATTCTCCGGACGGTACTGGTGCAAAGTCTGGAGGAGCTGTATATGCTCGGTGCCGTGATTCTGCTCCGGGCGCTGATGAGTTTTCTGATTCATTATGAAATCCGTCCGCACAAGGGCGGGGAATAAAACTGACAAAATATACGAGTTCAGCGGCGCTCTATCTGCAAAAATCCGGTTGACAAACATCACCGAGTCTGCTATACTTTATATATCCACATCTTTGTGCTGACAGGAGACGAGTATGGCATATCCGAAAACACCGATCATCCGCCGTCACGGGACAATCAAGTTCGGTACGGTGGAATCCACACCGATCGTATTCGGCGGAAATCTGTACCGCTTTGAATACTGCCGTCCGGCGGAATCCGAGGCTTTACAGAGCCGCAATATTTACAATCCCAATCCATGGTCGAGCTTCCATTTCATCGACATGAAAACCGGCGTGCAGACCCCGTCGTTTGCTGAAAACCACCATCTCGGCTGTGCGTATACCGACGGCGGCATGATGTACGCCATCGGTGTCGACGGATCGTGGGGCGGTGATACGCTGCATATTTTCCGTTCCGCCGACCTTCAGGAATGGGAATGTGCGTCCACACTGCATCTGCCGGGCTGGAAAATCTTCAACACCGGTGTCTGCAAAAAGGACGGTATCTATACACTTCTGATGGAAATCTCCGCACCGGCAGAGGAGGCAGGTCCGAAACCGTTCACCTTCCGGTTTGCGACCTCCACTGATATGATTCACTGGGAGCTGACACCGCGGGCGTGTGTCTTCCAGTACGACCGGTATGCAGGCGGTCCTGCGATTTATGCGGTGGATGACGGATACTATTATGTACTGTATCTGGAGGCGTATCCGATGGCGCACTATGCCAACTGCATTGCACGCTCCCGCGATCTGATTCGCTGGGAATACAGTCCGATCAATCCTGTGATGATGTACAATGAAGCAGAAGATAAGCAGATTGCCAACCCGTTTCTGACTGTTGAGGAGCAGCGGCAGATTGCCGATGCACTGGACATCAACAACAGCGATATGGAGCTGTGTGAGTTCAACGGACGCACCATCATCTACTACAGCTGGGGCAATCAGCGCGGAACGGAATTCCTGGCAGAAGCCTCTTATGAAGGCACACTGAAAGAGTTCTTGCAGGGATGGTTTCCCTCGGAGGAGATGATGTGAACATTACCGACGGGGCGCTGCTGATCCGTCTTATGACAGTTGAGGACCTGCCGCTTTTGCTGAAATGGCTTGGCGATGACCGGGTACTTCAATACTATGGCGGCCGGGATCTGCGTTATACAATGGAAACGTTGACAGCACACTATACCGAACCGTTTGAAGGAGAAGGTTTCCGTGTCATTGCGGCATATGACGGCATCCCGATCGGCTACGGACAGATTTACCGTGTGTGCGGGGACGCATTTGACGAATACAGCTATCCTGACACCGGCGCGTGTGTGTTTGCCATGGATCAGTTCATCGGTGAACCGGAGTATTGGAACCGCGGCATCGGCACGGAATATACAAAAGCAATATGTGCATGGCTTGCAGAACACCTGGCAGCCGACGCGGTCATTCTGGACCCGAGAGCGAGCAACCGCCGGGCAATTCGCGCCTATGAAAAAGCCGGTTTCCGTATCATCGGCACACTCTGCGCACATGAACTGTTTGAAGGACAATGGGAAGATTGTCTGCTGATGGAATGGTGTCCGTCTGTCAGACCGTAAAAAATTTGAATAAAGAATGGAGAATCCGCAATGAATGAAATTACAGTACACCGCTTTCGCATACCGGTACACTGCGATGGAACAATTTATGAAGACAATGGCGTTCTGATGCTGCCGCACACCTACAGCGAGGACGGAGAACCGACGGTTCTGGTCATCAATTGTCACGGTGCCGGCGGTACCGTCGCAACGGACGATTCGCAGGTGGAAGGACAGGTCATCACAAAATACCTGCTTGCCAACGGGTACGCCGTGATGGACGTCAACGGTCTGCCGGATGACTACGCCGCGCTGGCCGGAATCGATATCCGCAACAACATCGGCTCCCCGATTGCCATGGAAAGCTATATCGGTGCATACCGTTACTGCACCGAGCGGTTCCATCTGAGAAAGGAAGTCCTCGTTCACGGCGGTTCGATGGGGGGTATCAGTTCAACGAATCTTGTTCTGTCGGGACAGATTCCTGTCATTGCCCAGAGCGGCTTCTGTCCGGTGCTGGATACATACAACCAGATCTTCCTGCATCCGTGGTCGGGAGGTCTGCCGAAAACCGCACTCGGCATCTTCTACGGACTGGAGAAGGACGAAAACGGCGAATGGATTTACGATGCAGAAAAGATTTCCGGATACAATCCGATGGAACGCTGTATCAGCGACGCCAGCGTCGAGCGTTTGGATTACCCGGTTCCGGTGAGCTTCTGGCAGTGTGAAGATGATGATACGGTTGACATCTCCGTCACACAGCACTTTGTTGCCGCAGTCTGCAATGCCGGTGGGACAGCATATCTGCACACGTTCCCGGATGGCGGACACGAACCGCAGGACAGAGGCGGCGCGGTTGCCAATCCCAGCGGATGTGATACCTTCAACGGTGAGAGGCTGGTTATTCGCGCGGCTGTCGAAGGTGTTTTCTCCTGGCTGAGACAGTTTGCGTAACGCGAAAACGGAATAAACAGCAAAAAAGGGCTGCTGCATAAACTCCACTGTAAAAAACGCCCCCTTTCAGAATTTTTGCCAGGGCATTCAATGCCTTTGGCCGGACAGGGGATGTTCTTCACTTGGTTTGAACATGCAGCAGCCATGTTTTTATCTTGGAACCAAAACAAATCCTTCCAGATTGATGAAATGATAATAGGTATCCATCATCTCTGCTGAGAATTCGATGCACAGAATTTCATCTTCACCGATTCCGTCAAGCAGGATTTCATATTCAGCCCAGCCATGGTGCAGCTCCGCTGTCCTGCGGGTGGGCAAAGCGGTATTCTGTAATGTGCCGGACGGCGTTCTGGCAGTCAGAACCAGCGAAAGTTCTGCATGTGTACCGCCGAACATCCGCAGACGGAGTGCAGTGTAGTTTTGCAGATCCAGACGGTGATAAAGATGGGCTTCCACTGACGCGCCGATGTGGGCTGTTTTCTGAAGCGGTTCATCCGGTATCACAGATCGCGCAATCCGGATACTGCCGCTCTCCAGTGTAAAGGCGCGGTCATGTACCACTTCACATCCGACAGAGGGCTTCCAGACCGGACGGTAGAATACATCAAGCAATCCGTGTCGCTCCTCGGTGGTCCAGACCGCTGATCTGGTCGGATTGCACCACGGCTTTCCCTCAATTCGGATCAGCGCACCGGAGTTGTCCGGATCCCATCGGCGGTCATCGGTACAGAATGGTGCCAGCGGATAACTGCCGGCATAGAGATTGCAGCCTTCCTCCATGGAGCTGTAAGCATATGCGGCATGAAGCGGCTGTGCAATTCCGGGATGCGATACGGCGACAGTATCGTGGGAAATGATATCACAGACTGCCGGAACATAGGTTCCGGAAGCACCGCAGATGTAAAGCCCGATGGGGTGTCTGTTTTTTGCCGTGTAGCCGGGGATATCCGGACAGAAATCTGCGCCGATGCGGATGCCGCCGTACAAAGACAGCGCACCCGGCTGTCCCGGAACGGCAAAGTGGAGCAGAAGCCGTCCCTCCAGCCGTTCAAAACGGTCAAGTACGGCCGGATTTTTCTGCCCCTGTCTGCCGTAAACTGCCGTTTCTGCCAGGCGTGCCAGACGTAAGCCAACCGGATATTTGTGCAGCGGATGAATCGGATGGTTAACAGGGAATTCCCAGACCGGCGGCAGATCGTAGATTGGCATACAATAGAATGATTCCGGATGCTCCTGGGATGCATCAACGAAGTTCTGGTTGACATAGCCGATATAACAGTCCCCCTCATCGGTACAGGGGAACGGATAAATCAGTACGCAGAGCATCGGAAAGCATTCATCCGCGGAAAAGAGCGAGCGGAACGTGCGATGCAGAAGATACAGACAGTCGCGGTACAGGTGCAGATACGGTTCATCCCAGCTTTCAAACTCGCCCTGATACCACAGAATTCCGCGGAATTTCACACCGATCAGTCCGTGAATCTTCAGATTGTACTGACAGGATAACTGCTGTGCATTGTTCCGACCAAAGGAATTCCATTTTGCGGGATCGGTGTAAAAGCCGGCATCCCGCAGACGCGCACAGAGTGCGGTGTCGGCGTCGATTGCAGCACGCGGAATCCATGAACGGATGCCGGTCCCACCCCAGCAGGCGTTGACAAATCCGACCGGAACGGTTCTGTCAGAAGTATGCAGCCAGTCATATATCTCTTTGGAAAAAGCGGTTCCGACAGCGGAAATTTTCTCAAGACTGCTCTGAGCCGTGATGGAAAACCATTCGCCAAACGTCATCGGATCGGGCTCATACGGAAACAGACCGGCACTGCCGCCGTCAATATTATACACGTGATAAACGCGGATCACACAGTCATGCAAGGCTTCAAAAAACGAAGCCGCGTCCGGCTGTTTGCTGTTTTCCAGTTCCATGTTGGACTGACCGGAGGCAAGCCACAGCTCGCCGAACAGAACATTCCGCATGACAAAATAATCCTCGTCCGTTGACACCGTGATAGTCCAGGCAGACAGGGAAGCGGCGGGTGTGGACAGGGTCAGGGAAAAAGCACCGGACGCATCGGCGACAGTTTTCGAAGAAGAGAAGCATTGTCCGGCGCTGTCCGAAAGCTCGGCACGGACATCTCCGGCGGAATCCGTGATACCGGAGAGGGTCAGAGCAGCATTCTGTAAAAACAAGGCATCGGAAGAAAAAATATGCGGCAGTTTCAGCATGTTATAACAGATTCCTTTCATGAATGCGGACATTGGACGCACAAATTCTGCTATTTATTATATCATATTTTTCTGCTGTACACAAGTATGTGCGACAATTTGCGCTATCCTGTTTTTCCGTTTTCTATTGACAATCTGTCATTCGGTGGTTATTGATGTCAGTCGCCTGACTGACGGATTTTCTGAGATATATCTGTACAGACTGTGATTTTACTCAAAAAGTTTTATAAAACAGAGAATATATTCCTTGCTTTTTTGTGTTTCATCATATATAATATATATATAATAGTGAAAGATGCAGAAAGGTATGCTGATACACATACATGGACATTGAAATTTTAACGGAATATGTTGTGAAAGCCAAACAGGGCGACAGCGATGCATTCACAACCGTATTCCAACTGACAAAAGATTATGTATATTCAGCCGCGTGTGCCTTATTGAAAAATGAAACGGAAGCCCAGGACGTTGTACAAGAGGTTTATCTCAAGGTCTGGCTGCACCTCGGATCACTCCGGGAGGAACGCAGTTTCCTTCGCTGGATTCATTCCATCACCTTCAATATCTGTCAGGATCATCTACAGCAGCACACACAGGACGGCAAGCTGATTTATGTAATATCAGAGGAAGCAAAGCTGCAAAAAACGACGTTTGATGAATGGTTTCAGAAGTCGTGGTTGCAGGATACCATACGCGAAATGATTGACGCACTGCCTAACGAGCAAAAAGAGGCAGTATATCTTTTCTATTTCCAGGATCGATCCGTCGGTGAAATTGCAGTCATTCAGGACTGTCCAATCAATACTGTAAAAAGTCGGTTGTTTTATGCGCGGAACACCTTGGAAAAGCTGATCGAAGCAGAGGAGAAACGAACTGGACAAATGCACCTGTCCCCTGCGGTACTTGCACTGACATCAGTGATGATGCTTCCGGTATTACAGACCACGTTGCCGCAGGCTGACGCAATCCGGATTCTTTCTGCCGTATTCGCAGCAGCAGGAATGGCTGCAAATGACATTCACATTTTCAATGCAGACGGGGATGATCTGAAAGAAAAGGAAAAACCACATTTCAAAGAAAGAATCCATTCATTTTTCCGGAGGCACTGGATCATTGGTCTCCGTACGACAGCAATTCTTCCGGCTCTGACTGCCGCCCTGATTCTGTGCATATGCCTGTTGGGTGTCGGTTTTCTGTACGGTCAGCAGCAAAACACATCGGATCAGCCGTCAGCAGATGAACTGTCAAGCAGCCATCCTCTGTCCGATATCCCCAAAGAGGATGTCCCTGCAATTCCGGAGAGAATTGTACCGCAGGAGGAACCTATACAGACGGCAGCTGTCATTGCAAGCGGCATGTGCGGTGAGGATGCTACCTATCAGCTCACCGAAGACGGAACATTCACGGTATCCGGCACTGGACGTGTCGGTGTCACAGATGTCTGGAATTATGATCTTCTGCGAGAACGAAAAGAGGAACAGTCAATTTTCCGCCTGGAGGAGCTTGCACCCTATAAAGAGCTTGTTACGGCTTTGATTGTGGAAGAGGGAATCACGGGAATTGGATATTCTGCATTTTCTTATATGCCGAATCTGGAAACTGTGGTTCTTCCGGACAGCTGTACACAGATTGAAGCTGGTGCATTCATGGAATGTATCAAGTTGACAGAATTTGTTTTCCCGCCGCATGTAAAATATCTTGAAGATGTTATACTCCGCAACTGTACCGCGCTGAGGCGCGTGGTTCTGCCCGAGGATGCGGAAGATATAAGAAGTGAGGTATTTAACGGATGTGTATCCATGGAGGAAGTTCTGTTTACAGGAAATAAATTGCGGACGATCAGATCGCTTTCGTTTGCCAATCTTCCTTCTCTGCACAAATTGCAGCTGCCGGACAGTTTAGAATTGATTTGCTCATATGCCTTATTTGGAGTCGGTCTTAAAACACTGGATCTATCCGGTTTGAAGCAGGTATCAATTCAATCGCGTGCCATTGAGGAATGTCACGAGCTGACAACCCTGATCTTGCCGGATACACTGACAACCGTTCCTACCATGGTGATCCGAAACTGTGATAATCTGAGCTCCGTTGTGATTGGGAAACAGACAAAACGGATTAGTACAAAAGCATTTATTACAGATAAAATCACGGAAATTACAATTCCTGAAAGCGTTCAAAGTATTGCAAATGGTGCATTCAGCGGACTTTCCTTGCTGACAGCCATTTATGTAGACGATGAAAATCCTGTCTACTGTGATCTTGATGGTGTTCTGTATAAACGCGGTTTGGAGACAATACACACCTATCCGCGTGCACGGCAGGAAGCATCCTATACACTTCCTGAAGCAACGCATACCGTTGTCGGTATGGCATTTTCCAATAATAAGTATCTGAATATGCTGATTCTGCGGAATGGCAATCTCATTTTTGAGGATACAGCACTGACCAGTTTGCAAAATCTGGAAGGATTGTATTTTTTCGGCGGTTTTCCGATGATATGGAGAGCCAATTCTATCGTAAACTGTCCGGGAATGATCATATACGGACCTGAATCCGGTATTGATATGATTGGCGAAACCTGGGCTGCGGAGGACGGCAATGTTTATCCGGTTCAAGCACTGAATCATTCTAACACATAAAACAATGGCTGCCGCAAGTTTTCAACTTGCAGCAGCCACATTTTTCCTTTTGAAACAGTCAGTCCCAAACCGATCAGTGAATGATGGACGGGTCGCCGTGGTATGCCGGGAGGGCATGAGGACGAACGATTGCGCCGCCGTTTTCGTAGGACTCGATAGCAGCAAAGATGTATTCCATCGTTGCCAGTGCATCACGTCCGGAAGCACGGAGGTGTTCCAGCGGAACGTTGTTGGACAGGTCTTCGTAGAAGGCATGGATACGGATGGGGAACGTTGCGCCGAAGTCTGTGACACCGGTGTTGGTGACGGTCGGCTCCTGACCCTGCTTCCAGTAGGTCAGCTTTTCGACACAGTTTTCAATACAGAAAGTACCGTGCGTGCCGGCAAGCTCAAAGCTCCACCAGCCGCCCAGACCGAACATTGCGTCGCCGCGCTGGGACAGCAGATAGCCGACACAGCCGTTCTGGAACTTCATGTGGATGGACTGGATGGACAGCATCAGGTCCTCGGACTGACGGCGTGCACCGGGCTTGTCCATGAACGCCTGAATGTGCGTGATGTCGCCGCAGAAGTGACGCATGACGGAGAAGGGATGGGTTAAGAATGCCTTTGCATGGGAGTAAGGCATCTGCCAGCGGGAATTGCGGTCAACGGGATTAACGTTGACGGCAGAACCGTCAAAGCCAACCTTGGTCATTGCATAAACCTGTTCACCGACGCCGCCGTCAGCAATCAGCTTATCAGCCTGGAATGCCGGTTCGGAGAAGTAATGGTTGAGGTCACAGCCAAGGTACAGACCTTTGCTGCGTGCAAACGCGACCATATCGCGTGCTTCTTCGATGGAGTTGGAAATCGGCTTTTCGACGAGAACGTGACGGCCTGCGTCCAGTGCTTCGATGGTGGGATCGTAGTGCCAAGAACCGTTTTCAAAACCGGAGGTGGTAACGTGAACGACTTCAATCTCGGGATGTGCGGTCAGCATATCCTTCAGCGAATAATATGCAGGAACGCCGAACTTTTCTGCTGCAGCATCCGCGCGTTCGCGTCTGACATCGCAGACTGCAACCAGCTCTGCCAGTGCATCGTTCTTGATGCAGGTAGCGTGTGTATTACCGATGCCGCCCATACCGACGACACCCGCCTTAAAAATCTTTGCCATAATAGTATTCCTTTCCGAATGTATTTATTATAATCGATTGCAAAATTGCATTTTGCAATCGGTTTCATCGGGCTGACGCAGCCCGATGGCTCCCTTTGGTCGCTTTGAAGGTGTCTTTTTGGGCGGGAAACCCGCCCAAGCAGATCGG
>SVRM01000085.1 GCA_015064785.1 Oscillospiraceae bacterium | reverse complement strand
CGATGTAGGCATAGCTCTTGGGACACCACAGGGTGGTTTTGTCCGTCATGAACGTGATCTGGTCGGTGTTCTTGTCGTAATCGATGTTGACAAAGAACGGGGTACAGATACGGACCTCCGGTGCGATAGCGTGCAGACGCGCACAAAGACCGGCAAGGGTGTCAAGCATCTCCCGGTTTGTCGGCTCATCGAGCGGATAGAAGTACGCCTTTGCAAGCCAGATAGGATTGGTGCTGAGCTTTTCGTAGATCTGTGTCAGCCGCGCATCGTCCTCATCACACGTCGGAACGCGGAACGAGGTCACGCGCGGGTCGGACATATAGGCATCGGCACGTTCGTCGAGGATATCATACGGCAGATCGTACGCCGAGACCTTATAGTCCAGCAAAAGATCGTAGTAGTTTTTGTAAAGCGCATCCAGCTCCTCGCCCTCCGGCACATTGTGCAGTCCCGATATCGACCAGCGGTTCAGACCGACTGCCGTTGCGGACGACAGCGCATCGGACAGGGCAAAGTCATACACGGTGACGTCCACTGTGTACGTGTCAACAATCTCATCCTTGAACCTGAGCGCAAAGGTATAGGTGTAGGTGCCGGCCTTCTGATCTGCCGCCGCACGGAACCGCAGATAAAGACCCACGGTCTGATCGCGCTTGAGCGTCATTTTGCCGGAAAACGGTGCGAGTGCATCCGGTGTGTTGACGTCGCCCGTCGGCACAGTGCTTTCCTTGTAAATGTCAAGTGCTGGACCGTCCTCGGGTGCGGTAAGTATGTCAAAGGCAATGCTGCCGATGCGTTCTGCCGCACGGAAGAGAATCTGTGCACCCTCATCCTCGTTCCTTGCCATATAGATTGCGGCGGATTTGGGAGCGCCGTCCGCAATGACAGATTCTTCTGTATATTTGTCAATGCCGTTGGTGACAAATCCCTTGATTTTTTCGTTCATGGATAGTTCCTCCGATTCTGGGGCGGTGGTATCGGTGCCATCTTCAGTGTCTGCCGCAGGGGTGTCGCACGCGGATGCGCAGACGGCAATCGCGCACAGCAGCAGCGTACACAGGATGCGGAGCAAGCTTTTAAGTATCCGCATTGTCTTCATATGCCTTGACAATCTGTTCGATTGCTTTCAGTGCAGCCTTTTCCTTGCTTTGATACTTACTTGCAAACGCGGTGGACTTCGATGCGACGAGTTCACGGACCATGAACGGAATACCGGAAATGGTGGAGGAGAACAGCGTGCAGAAGTCGAAGTTGCGTCCTGCCATCAGAATGTCGATCATTTCAATGGATTCTGCGTCACGCGCATACTTGGACTGCAGCGCCTGCTCGTAGTAGGTCGGGAACAGCGTCTTGTAGGACTCGATGTTGAGCGATTCTGTGATGAGGGATGCCATTTCGACATCGGTAACGGTGACCGGAATACCGAGGACAGAGTAGTTGTCCATCGCGCCCGTCATGTACTTTTCCTGTGCTTCATCCCACTTCGGATACGGCAGAATGCTGTAGTCGTCGGTCATATCGCGGAAGGTGGAGAAGGCGTTGGTCAGATAGGTGGTCGTGAACAGTGCATTGCCGTTTCGGAACATATGGATGGGTTCGGAATAGTCATCGGGAATGTAGGAGCCGGTGCCGTCCCAGTACAGCTTGTTGACTTTTTCGACGGCTTCGATGGTTTTGGGCGTGTTGATGACAAGCTCGGGCATACCGTCTTCATCGGTTGTGACCATCGGGATATCGAATGCAAAGGTGTAAACGTCAAGGTTGGTTGCCTTTTCTGCCGTGAAGCCGTAGAAGTCGCCGCCGTCGCGGGTGCCGTCACCGTTGACATCGGTGTAGATATCGCGGGTGATCTCGATGAAGCGGTCAATGGTCCACTTGCCTGCGCGGATTTCGTCGTAGATGGTATCGTTGAGATCGTAGTCCGCACCGCGGGTTCTGTTGTAGAACACACCGTAGGTCAGCTTCAGCGTGGAGACGCACATATCGCCGGTTGCCGCATAAATGGCATCACCGACGCGGAATTTTTCGTTGACACCGCCGATCCACCACGGCTTGGACAGGTCGTTGTAGGGCATGTTCAGCCAGTTGAGGAAGCAGCCGTCGGTGACGAGGGGACCGGAGGTGAAGACGTAGGTCGCGGACAGGTCAAACGCATCGTCTGCGGCCATGATGCTCTGACGGACCTCGTTGACGTGCGTCGTGCCGTCGCCGGCCTCGGTGATGACGGGAACGATCTTGACGTTGAAGCGTTCCTCGATGCGGCGGTTGCGGGCATAGAGCGCGTCCTCGATGATATCGCCGGTTTCTTCTTCTTCGTCGATTTCATACATCGTGCCGCGCTTGGTGGAGATGCGGAAATCAGCACCGCCGAAGTCCTTTTCGGGCAGGTCGTCTTCCATCAGCGCGCGCTTTTCCATTTCGGAAAGCTCAGCTGTATCAACGATGAGTTCATCGCCGGATGCATCGGCGGAACCTGTAGCGGTTTCATTACCGCCTGCGGTGGAGCAGGACGCCAGCAAAAGCGATGCCAGCAGAAGAGCGGTTATTCTTGTCAATTTCATAATGTTTCCTTCCTTTCATTCTGATAAATATTCAGGTGATTTTATTGTACTCAGTATAGCACATCTGCCGCAAGGATTGGTGAACATTCTGTGAACTTTTGATGTTGCCTTAACATTTTGTACATATATCACTGCTTCAGACGGACAAATTTCGTTATACTGTTTTCCGCCCTTGACAAAACAGAAAAACATCGGTATAATATAATAAATGAAAGAAGGCGAGGAGGACAGACGAAATTGCGAGGTTTTGAACAGTATATCGAGGGAATGATCTCTGATTTATATGCGGCATTCGGGGAACGGCTTTGTTATGTTGGATTGCAGGGCAGTTATCTGCGCGGTGAGGCGCACGATGGTTCCGATCTTGATCTGATGGTGGTCATTGACAGACTGACAACGGAGGACCTGATGACCTACCGTGCTTGTCTTGCAAACCGCGGTGATGCCATTCTGTCCTGCGGATTTCTATGCGGGAGGGAAGCGCTTGCCGCTTGGAACCCTCTGGAAATTCTGCATGTTCAGCATAGTACAAAAGATTTGTACGGTGTGCTTGCACCGCTTCTTCCGCCGGCATCGATGGAAGATCATCGCCATTATGTGCAGCTGTCGCTGTGCAATCTCTATCACGCGCTGTGTCACAGGTATGTGCATACATCGCCGGAAAACAGCCGAGAAAAGCTCGGCGAACACGAAAAAGAGCTGTTTTTCCTTTTGCAGGATCTGCATTATCTGCGCAGCGGTGTGTTTGCGGCGACACGTGCAGCGCTGTATGCGGAACTGCTGCCGGCGGAACGTGCGGTGTGGGATGCGGTGACGACTGCGAAGAACAGTCCGGATACATATGATTTTTCGGGTATGTTTGCGTTGATTCTTGACTGGTGCCAGAGGATTCTTCGTGAACTTTCCGAAACAAAAGATCGTTTATAAATGCATCGAGAAATTTTGTAATAATGGAAATTTTCAATAGAATTATAAAACGCCGTTTAGAAAATGTATATTTTCTATGGGGGCGTGGAAAAACGACCGTAGTTGCGCTTCTGCTTCAGCGCTTTGGTGACGATGCTGTGATTTACAGTACCGATGATAGCCGTTGGCCGCACATGTGTGAAGCCGACCCGGAGGAATCGCCGTATATGTGCCGTGATTACGAAGCGGAATATGGTGTTTCCTTTTGGGAGCTGCCGCCTGCGGTTATTGCAGAGCGCGAGGAGCATGTTCTCCGCGAAATGACGCCGTTTATTACAGCCGATCTGCTGATGCTGGCAGGGAAACACCGTGTGGTTTTCTGCGAGGGTGACATTGACTATGCGGCTGCCGCGCCGATTGCATCCCATGCCGTGTATCTCTGCAATCGATCCACCGGCTTTGACTGGTTTCGCCGTCCCGATCACGCGGAGGCGCTGAATGCTATCCGCTGCCGTACCGATCTTTCTGATAACGAACGGCAGGCAAAAATTGATGCTGCATACGAAGCGGTTGCCTGTGAGGAAGGGATTATTCCGGACTGGGTGAGGCGGTACCGCATTCCTGTGGTGATCTGGGATGATACCACAACACCGGAGCAGACTGCGTCGGAGGTTGCGCTGCTTTTTTCACTCCAGGTATCTGACTGATTTTGAAAAGTGACAGCGGAATCCGCAGATGGATTGCAGATTCCGCTGAAAACAGGTCTTATTGTATAAAATAATTATTTATTGTATGATGTGTGCCTCAGAATGTGATTGTCTTACCGCCGTTGTCACCGCTTTCCTCGATGGCATGGAGCAAGCGGATGGTTTCGCGGCTTTCAAATGCCGGGTTGAACGTGTTTTCGACACCGTCACGGACGCATTCTGCGAGATACTTGGTTTCACTGTAGTACGGATTGTCGGTCTGGATACCGTCAACGACAGACAGATCCACGGTCTGCAAATCACATCCCGGCAGACCCAGACGCAGAACGCCGCGGTGCAGCTCCAACGATGCGCGCTCGAAGTTGACCATGAAATCGGCAGTGAAGGGGAAGCGCTTCCAGGACCAGTCGGATTCGGCGCAGACAACGATGTTGTCATAATGATAAATACCGGCAAACGCGTCATTTTTGGATCCCTCAAAATAGGAGCGTGTCATAGCGGTTACCGCACGCGGATTACCAAGCACACAGCGGAGCATATCCGCATCGTGAATGTGCAGGTCATAAAGACCGCCGCCGGACAGCTCCTTGGTCAAAAACCAGTTGTTCCAACCCATCGGTGCGGATGCGGACGAAGAACGTGTGAAACGGACAGAAACGACATCACCGTAAGTCTTTTCATCGACCAGCTTTTTCAGATACTGATAATTGCCCTCAAAGCGCAGAACCTGTCCGATCAGAAGCTGTTTGCCTGCCGCTTTTGCAGCCGCAATCATCTCGTCGCAGTCTTCCACCGTCAGTGCCATCGGCTTTTCACACAGAACATGGATACCGTGTTCAAAACACTTCAGTGCTGCCCACTTGTGCAGGTACGTCGGCAGGGCGATTGTGACCATGTCCAACTCCTCGTTTGCGAGCATTGTGTCAAGGTCTTCGTACAGACGAATCTCTCCTGTATCCTGCCGGACGAGATCCAAACGTTCGCGGCGGATGTCACAGACACATGTCAACTGAAGCAGGCTGCCCTCACGGTTGAATCGGTAATAGTTGCCGAGGTGGCCGCCGCCCATATTGCCGCAGCCGATCAAACCAGCTTTTAACATAATCATTCACCATGGCTTTCGTTTATGAAAGCATTCCTTCCTTTTGATTTGTATAATATATTTCATAGCGGAATGAAAAACGCTCCATGTCCGCAATGCTGTCTTTTCAATGCAGTCACTGCCGGGCGGATGAAGACTGCCAATAGCATCATCATACCACACACCTGTCGATTTGTCAATACACGCATAATTTTATACGAGGTTTAATAATATGAAAGGTTCCATCGAACAAACATTACCCGCCGCGTTCTGTACACGTATGCGGCAGCTGCTCGGCGGTGAATACGATGCATTTTTGATGTCGTATGAACGTGATATGCAGCGCGGTCTGCGCGTCAATACGCTGAAAACCGGTGTTCCCGCATTGCTGTCGGCACTCTCCGATCTGCCGCTTCGACCGATTCCGTATACCGGGGTTGGATTTTATCTCGACTGCGTCGAGACGGGAACCGGCAACCGACCGCTGCACCACGCAGGTGCGTTTTATTTACAGGAACCGGCGGCGATGCTTCCGGCTGCGTCTGCGATGATTCGGGAGGGTGATTTTGTACTGGATGTCTGCGCGGCGCCCGGCGGAAAATCGACGCAGCTGGCTGCCGCCATCGGACGGGAGGGCCTGTTGGTTGCCAATGAATTTGTGCCTTCCCGCGCAAAAATTCTGCTTTCCAACATTGAGCGCCTCGGGATTCCCAATGCCGTCGTGACCAATACCGATGCCGCACATCTGCGGGAATGGTATGAAGGCTGCTTTGACTGTGTGCTGGTCGATGCACCGTGTTCCGGTGAGGGCATGTTCCGCAAAAACGCAGATGCCATCACCGAATGGTCTGAAGACAATGTCGCAATGTGTGCCGAGCGATCCTATGGCATTCTATGCGATGCGGCGTACTGCCTGCGTGACGGCGGGGTTCTGATCTATGCCACCTGTACCTTTGCGCCTGAGGAAAACGAACTGCTGATTGCGCGGTTTCTGGCTTCCAATCCCGGCTATACCGTGGAAGAACTTCCCGATGCCGTCCGTGCAATGACCGCGCGCGGGATTGCGGTTCCTGGCTGTCGGGAGGATCTGACGCGTACCGGACGTTGTTATCCGCATGTGACCGGCGGTGAAGGACAGTATGTCTGTGTCCTGAAAAAGGACGGAGATGCACCGCGTGCGCCGATCGCCGGCAGTTTTGAAAAGCTGTCAAAACCGGAAACGGAAGCCGTGAAATCTCTTTTGTCAGAGCTGTTTAGAAATGGAGATGCGCCGACGGTTGTGCGTCATAAGGGGCTTTTGTATGCTGTTCCGCCGCAGCTGCACGTTTCCGGGAGCTGCTTCTCGCTCGGGGTCCGCATCGGAGAGCAGAAGGGAAGCCGCATTGCACCGCACCATCAGTTGTTTTCCGCATACGGTGCACAGATGATGCGCCGTTGGGATTTTGACGAGCAGGATGCGCGCATTTTGCGGTATCTGCACGGAGAAACCGTGGAAATCACCGATGACGACTGTACCGGAGAAACCTCCGAGGGATTCGGGTGCGTGACGGTGTGCGGCTGTCCGCTCGGCGGTGCAAAGCGCGTCGGAAATACACTGAAAAACCATTATCCAAAGGGGCTGCGCATTCCTAATATATAATTATCAGCAATTTATAAAATCAGTATATTAAACTACCCGAGTGCTACATCGAGAATCATCATCAGAAGAAATCCTGCCGCGGTACTCAATGTTCCGATGAAGGATGCACCGCTGTGTGCCGGAAGCTCCGACTCCGATCTGCCGTTTGCTGTGGGAATCAGCTCGCAGACAACAACATACAGCATGGCACCCGCCGCGAAGGACAGAAGCCATGGCATAACCGCACGTGATTCCGAAAGCAAAAACGCGGTCAGCAGTCCGAAGATCGGTTCGACAATGCCGGACAGACATCCGCGCAGAAACGCACGCCATGAAGAAAGCCCGGTTTGACGAAGCGGAAGGGAAACCGCCGCGCCTTCCGGAAGATTCTGAATCCCGATGCCAAGGGACAGAGCAAGCGCCGCCATCAGCTCTCCGCCTGCCGCATGATCTGCGAATCCGCCAAAGAACAGCGAATGGAATGAAAAACCGCCTGCCGCCGCAAGTGTTTCTGCCGCAAGCGCAACGGATAGCCCGACTGCCATCCCTTCGGGAATATTATGAACAGTCATAGCCAGTTGTAAAAGAAAGGTGCCGCCGGACTGCGTCCGCACTGGCGGATTCCCTTTCTTGCTCGTTACATTTGTAAACGAATGGTTGTGTTCTGGATTCCGTGCGGGAAAAATGGTGCGGTTTTCACGCAGCCTGATATGGGATACAGCCAGATCGGCAAGGAGCAGAAACAGTACACCGCACGAAAGACCGACCGACGGCGGAAGCCATCCGGGAAGACCGAGTGCCTCAGATGCCGCAATCGCCGGATTCAGTAAGCTCCAGACGGATGCCGCCAGCATCACACCGGCGGCAAATCCGAGAAAACACCGCCGCGCTGTGTCGTGCATTCCGGTTGGACATAAAAACACCGCCGCGGCCCCGAGTGCTGTCATCAAAAACGGAAACAGACAGCATCCGATCATCAGAAAAGTCAGCTGCATAACATAAGTCCTCCAAATCAAAAGAAAACGGTTATCACGGTCCGTCATCTGTCCGGCAGGCTTCCCAACCGCAGCCGTGCGATGTCCGATGCCGTGTGACCCCAGTTACGGTATATGCGCCATCTGCGGTATCCGTTCAAATCAATGATATGAAAACAATATAAACATTCAGTTAAATCGGTATTTATTCTAAACTTCGTTGTCTCTATATTCCACTGTTGAGAAAGGAAAAAATATGTCTGATTCAAAAACCGCGCGTGTGCATTCATTCCAGAGTCTCGGTGCTGTGGATGGTCCCGGTCTGCGTTGTGTCGTTTTTTTACAAGGGTGTCCCTATCGCTGCCCCTACTGTCACAATCCCGATACGCGTCCGATGGATGGCGGTGCAGAAAATTCAGTCGATGCACTGTGTGACCGGCTGGAACGTTACAAATCATATTTCGGTAAAGAAGGCGGCGTCACCGTGTCCGGCGGTGAACCGCTGATGCAGTGCGCTTTTCTTGCCGATTTCTTTGCGGAATGTCATCGCCGCGGCATCACGACCTGTCTTGATACCGCTGGTATGTTTCCTGACGACGGTGTCCGTGCGGTACTGGCACACACCGATACCGTGCTGTGCGATATCAAGCACACAGACGCATCTGTGTGCCGCAGCAGCTTCGGACTTTCGCTTGATGTCACGCGGCAGTTTCTCTCCGCATGTGACGAGGCCGGATGCTGTATCCGGATCCGACATGTGGTCGTTCCCGGTCTGACGGACGGTGAGGAACACATAAAAGCCCTTTGTTCTATTGCGCGACAATACCGGAATCTGGAAAAAATTGAGCTTCTGCCCTTCCGAAAGCTGTGTGCGGACAAATACAAAACACTCGGTATTCCGTTCCCACTTGCCGACACACCGGAGTGCGATGCGGCGCTTTTGGCACATCTGAATGCAGTTGTGTCGTCCGTGGAACTCGGCGGAAATCCGGATTTTGATTGAGAATCTCATCAGACTGCCTTGACATTTTCCGTCAAATCGGCTATAATGTAATTATATATGGCAAAATGAAACAATTTCTCAGAAAAGGAGTTTTTGCAATGAAAAATAACCGTATTTCCCTGCTGCTTTGTGCCGCTGTTCTGGCACTTTCCGTGATGTCCTGCGCCGATGCCGGCAGTACAGACACATCTGTAACCGATACCGCTGCTCCCACTCCGAACGATACCGCCGCTGTTACGGAGGAGGAAACCGTTCTTCCCTACAATTATGAGCTTTCCGATTTCGGCGGCTACGAATTCGTATTCTTAAACGAGGCTGAAATTGAAAACAACTGGGCAAACCCGCTGATTGCGCCCGAGGAAGCAAACGGCGAAACGATCAATGACGCGCTGTACAACCGCAAGATCGCGGTTGAGGATGCACTCAATATCACCATCCGTGAGGAAGGCATCGCCGGCGACAGACTCGCTTCGACCACCAAAAAAACAGTCACCGCAGGCGACGCAACTTATGACGCCGTCATGAACCGCAACAACGACATCGGTTCTCTGATCACAGGCGGCTATCTTGCCGATCTGCGCTCCATGGAGCAGCTGCACTTTGACGAGCCTTGGTGGGATACCATCGTCTGCGACACGGCGACCATCAACGAGAAGCTGTACTTTGCCTCCAGCGACATTTCCCTGTTCCCGTTTGAGGCAACATGGGTACTGTATTTCAACGAGACCCTGCTCAACCGTTATGACATCGAATATCCCTACGAGCTTGTCCGCGAGGGCAAGTGGACGCTCGACGAATTCTATAAGATCGTCAAGGCGGGCACGAACGTCAACTCCACCGAATACAATCCCGGCGGCTCCGATATCTACGGTATCGTCACGCACAACCAATTCATGGGTGCGCTGATGGCAGGTGCCGGCGAGAAGTTCCTCGCAGTCGACGATGCCGGTTATCCGCGTTCGCTGGAAATCACCGACCGCTTCTACGATGTTGCACAGAAGATCACCAACATCACCGCTGACAAAAACCAGTATGTCGACCGTATCGTGCAGACGCTGAAGACGCCCTCCACAGACTCCACAACCGAGTTCATGATGGGTACGTTCTTATTCAACGCCGAGACCCTCGGTCACATCTACAAGCTGCGCTCCTTTGAGGACAACTTCGGTGTCCTGCCGATGCCCAAGTACGACGAGGCACAGCCGTCCTACATCTCGATGATGGCAACATGGGGTGTTCTGCTCACCACCGTGCCGAAGACCAATACCGACCCGGAACGCACCGGCACCATTCTTGACTACCTCGCATACCAGAGCTACATCTCTCTGATGGAGCCGTACTACGATGCGTTCCTGACCCAGAAGGGTGCGCGCAACGAGGATTCTGCCGATATGCTGTCCATCATCCGCGATACCCGCGACGTTAACCTCGGTTATCTGTTCAGCTGGTCCAACTCCATGGAGGAGCCGATCCGCGAAAAGCTGATGCGCGGCTCGACGGAAATTGCGTCCATTGTGGCCAAGCACCAGTCCAAGGTGCAGACCGCCATCGACAAGACGATGGATAAGATTGAAGAAAACGAGTAATTGATTTTGTGGGCTGTGATGGAAGCACACGCATCCAAGCCTTCCCCGACAGGAAGATGCTTTGCATCTTCGGTAATGCTGTCAACATAAGAAGATGGCGGTGATGGGCGATCTTCGTATCCAAGCCTTCCCTGGACAGGGAAGGTGGATTTTGATAAAAACGCGGATGCGTTTTTGTCAAAAGACGGATGAGTCGTTGTCAGACGCACATGACGGAAATTTCGCACAGGTGGTATCAGGAGTCTTCACCGAAAACCCACCTGTTCTCACGGAGATGCTTGCATCTCCGTGAGAAGGTTTCAGTGATGCGCATCCCATCTTATTCTCCAACCGCAACCGGCATCGAACCGCCGCGTTTCGGGCGCGCGATGCCGACCCTACAGATGAAGAGACACGCCTGCGAATACGATAATCACTATCCCACAACCTGCCCACCACCGTTCAAGGAGGAATCCGAATATGACATTTTTCATCCACGAAATCACCGTCCACGGCGTGACCGTGCCTCTGCGCGCTTACATTCCCGACGTTGCGGGCAGAACCGCCTATGCGGGCAAGCGTCCGGCCATTCTGATTTTTCCGGGTGGCGGCTACGGCTTTACGTTTTCCGGCGAGGCAGAACCGATTGCAATGAAGTATGCCGCAGAAGGTATCTGCGCATTTGTTCTGGATTACAGCTGCGCACCGCACCGGTTCCCGATTCCGCAGCTCCAGGCGTTTGCCGCGATCCGCTATATCCGGGAACATGCCGTTGCATTTGGTATCCGTCCGGACAACATTGTGACAACCGGTTTCTCTGCCGGCGGTCATCTTTGCGCCTGCACCGGTGTTTTATGGAACAAGGAAGCCTTTGCACCGTATTTTGCGGAAGCAGGCATGGACGATGTGGATGTCACCGTTTACCGTCCCGACAAGCTGGTGCTGTGTTACCCTGTCATCAAGGCACGTACCGATTTCCACCATCACGGCTCGTTCTGCAACCTGCTTGGCGATAAGATCGATGACGATGTCCTGCGTACCCTGCTTGCGGCAGATGAACAGGTGGACGAGGCGACACCGCCGTCCTTCATCTGGCATACCTCCGAGGATACCGGAGTTCCGATCCGCAATTCACTTGATTTTGCGGCGGCACTGGCAACCTTGGGCAAGCCTGTGGAGATGCACATCTACCTGCATGGCGGCCACGGTCTGTGTACAGGCGACCATGTCACCTGCGATCTGCCGTTTACCGAGCCGCATGAGGTCGCGGAATGGATTGACAAAGCCATCCGTTTTGTGTACGACGAATCGGTGATCGGAAAATAAAAACAATCATCAAAACGGAGGCATGTCCTCCGTTTTTTCATTTTTGTTATGGGAGCGCTTTTTCGGAAAAATTTTTCAAATCCGTTAGTGAAATGCCCAATTCCGACTGATTCTATTGACAGAAGACCAAAAAAACAGCAAAGGAGATGTCAGAGCCATGAATGAAACCCAGCTTACCGCCCTGATGCGCAAATATGCCCCGATGGTCACCGCGGTTGTCTCGGGTATGCTCGGTGCCGGGCACAACCGCGACGTCGAGGAAGTGACCGCCGACGTATTTTACCAACTCTGGAAAGCAAACAAATACGATGAGGGCGATCAGGGGATGCGCAATCTGCTTTTGACGATTGCACGCAGACAGGCGATCAACCGCCTGCACAGCATCGCGCGGAAAAAGGAAGAAATCGCCGACGATGAGATGCTCGATGCCGAACTTTGTGCCGCGGGTCTGTGGGACGACGAGATTTCCGCTGCGTGCGACCGCGAGATGATCCGTGCCGTCATCGACGGTCTGCCGCCGCCTGACAACGATATTTTCGTGCGCCGGTACTACTACTGCCAGAGTGTCAAAGAGATTGCCCGCGCCATCCGTAAAACACCGAAATTCGTTGAAAACCGTCTCTACTTTGCCAAGAAGACCGTCCGTGAGCGTCTGCTTGCCGCAGGCTTTGGACATATCTGGGCGAAACCCGAGGATACCGAAAGAAAGGAGAAAAGCCATGATCCTTCGTAAATCACTGTCTGTCTTTTTATACACACTGCGTTCCCTGCCCTCTGACCAACTTCCTGCACTGCCGGAAAAAAAGTTGACGAAGCGGCAGATGAAGCGGCTGGAGGATGCCGTCTTTGCCCGCATTGCCGCAGAGGAAAACCGCACGGTGTTCTCAGCGGAACCCGATGCTGTGACCGGACGCACAACTGCACAGGAAATGGCGGACGCCGCAGCCGATTCTCCGTATACAGTGGAGCCGGTCGGCGGCAGATATGCCTGGAAAAAAGCGGTTTCCGCAGTCCTCGCCGCATGTGTCTGCTTTGCGATTCTGATAACCGGGATTCTGTACCGCCATGACATTGCCATGTATCTTGGAGGATATTCCCGGGTGTCTGATACGGATGCGGTGACAGGACATGAAGACACACAGGCGATTCATGTTTGGACACCGGATGAAGAAATGCTGGCACAACCGCCGGAAAACGCCTCCGATGCGTATCATATGCAGGTCACGGACTATACAGCAGAGGAAGATGCGCTGATCCTTCAGGTACGGCTGAGCTCCTCCGACGGAACCCGCTTTGAGGGATACGCAATACAGTACAGCCATATCACATTGGAGCTGTGGGATCCGAACGTCCGCAAATGGCTGTTAAAATATGATTATCCCTTCTCCTATCAACCGACTGCTCAGATTGCTGCCGGAGATCTCCATTTTGATATTCTTGGCCGCGGAGCCGTCCTCGAAGCAGAAACAACACTGACCCTGCCGATGGATATGACCGATTATCAGGGTGTCTGGCGCGTCACGCTGGACGGCCTGGCGCTGGTGCGCGATGCATTGCCAGGGGAGTCGTCACCCTTCGGTCTGGTAGAAGAGCCGTTTGGCGATGGCGTTGTCTGGGCGCTGTTTTCCAGTGAGGAAGCACCTGCGTCAACCGAACGTGCATATGCCCAACCCCTCCCGCCGCGCGACACTGTAACAGCACCGCCGCAGTCCGCACATACCCCTCCCCTCGCCTCCGAGGACTATGCCCTGCTGCTCTCCAAAACCAAGGTCAAGGATGATACCGTCACGCTCGAGCTCGTTCTGCAAACCCCGACAGGCAAGCCCGACGGATACGCCATCTATTATGAAACCTGCGAAATCGAGCTTTGGAACCACGAAAAACAGGTCTGGGAGGGCAAGTTCGGCACGGATTCCGTCGATGTCCCCTTTGAAAAAATGCTGCTCGCCGGTGATGTACAGTTTGTCGTTGACCGATATTCCGAGAACACCTATGCATCACTGTCCTATGACCTGCCCCACGACGGCTGGTACCGTCTGACCCTCACCGGGCTTGTCCTTGTGCGTGAGGCGCGCGAGGGCGAGGAGGCGGAATATAACCTTGTGACCGAGATGCTTGATGAGGGTGCTGTCTGGGTTGTGTTTTATAAAGAGTGATGGGGTTTGGGTGTTGTTGATGGTGGTTGTCGGATGCGCTGTAATTCCTGTAGGGACGAACGCGACAAAATGTCGCCGCGAATCGCCCGAAACATCACAGTTCGATGCCGATTCCGGAAGCAGGATAAGGTGACGTGCGCACTTCGCGACCTTGCCTTCCCTCGCCAGGGAAGGCAAAGACGCGAGATCGCCCCCTACAGATGCAGAGTCCCCATTGTAACCCATTTCTCATTTCTAATTTCTCATTCCCCGAAAGGTGCTGCCTATGAAACGAATCCTGTTCCCCATCCTGCTCATCTGTCTCGTTTTCCTCACGGCTTGCGACAAAAGCCCGACACAGAATCCCGCCGCGGAATGGTCGGGGGTCGTAAGAAAGTAATATCGTATTTTTGCAGGAACGGCATGGCTTCGGTCATGCCGTTTCCTCTTTCATCAGTTCATTCAGCGGGATAA
>SVRM01000084.1 GCA_015064785.1 Oscillospiraceae bacterium | reverse complement strand
GCGGCAAGACCGTGACGGTTGCGCTGGATTGAGAAAGGTAGGACGATTATGAGCATGATTAAGAAAACCTGTATTGTCTGCCCCATCGGCTGTCATCTGGAAGCGGAAGTGGACGGGGACGGCAAGATTCTGTCCATCTCCGGCAATACCTGCAAACGCGGCGAGGCCTATATGCGCGATGAGCTGACCGATCCGCGCCGCACGCTGACCTCCACTGTGAAGCTGGTCGGTGCGGCAAATGACCGGTATCTGCCGGTCAAGACCGACGGCGGTATTTCCAAGGGCAGACTGTTTGAAGCGATGGCAGTGCTGTCGCAGATGACAGTGACCGCACCCGTCAAGCGCGGCGATGTCATTGCGGAAAATTTCCTTGGAGAGGGCGTTGCGCTGGTCGCCGGAAAAACGGTGGAATGATATGAACGGAAAACGAAACATTGTAACAACAACATCGGTGTTCCCGCCGTGCTCTGATCTTGCAAAGGTTCTGCGCGTGCTTGCCGAAATCGGCTATGACGGCGCGGACATTGCTTTTGACTACTGTGTACAGCAGGCGGACTATCCGTTTCTGAACGACGGCTATGCCGATTGGGCAGAGGAACTTCGCCGGACGGCGGAGACTTGCGGGATTGTGATCTCCCACGGACATGCATCGTTTGACGCATCGTGCGGGGACACGGCACTGATCCGGCGGACAATGCACTGCTGTCAGATCATGGGTATCCGGTATCTCGTCGTGCATCCGATCTGGCGGAATTCCGCTGGAGCCGTCATTGAGGACGGGCAGACGTTTGTCGACAGCAACGTACAGGCATATGCGCAGATACTCGATATCGCAGCCGAATACGGTGTGACAGTACTCTCGGAAAACCTCCTTTGGGGTGCATCTGCCGATCCCGCTGTGATTGCGGCGCTCGTTGACCGGGCGGCACATCCGCACTTTGGCTGGTGCTATGACACCGGACACGCAAAATCGCTCGGATACGCGCCGTCTGTCCTTGTCGGACATACCGCGCCGCTGTCGCTGCATATGCAGGACAATCACGGACACGGAGACGATCATCTTCTGCCCGGTGACGGTGCGATTGACTGGGACGATGTTACCGCTGTACTCAAGGAAATCGGTTATCGGGGAGATGCGGTACTCGAGGCACATCATCAGCCGCTGGAAGCAAAGAATGAACGCGAACGCAAGAGTATTTTGATTGACCTTTTTATGCGCGCTGTCCGGCTTGAGCAGGATATGCGGATCATCTCGGAATAAACAAAATAATGATTCAGGAGAGCATTGCAATGAACAAGAACACAACACGCATCACAGCAGCACTTCTTTCCCTTTTGACCGTCGCAGGGCTGGTATCCTGCGGTGATACGGCAGGGGATACAGTCACACAGACAACCCCCGTCGTGACGGAAGCGGTCACAACAGCCGAAACTGTCCCTGCAGACAGCCTGGAAGCGCGAAAGCTCGTGTCTGACGATGTGCCGGAGCTGGACTTCGGCGGAAAGGATTTCCGGATTTTCTATCAGAAGCGCTATACCACGGACGCTGTCGCACCCGACGGCAAGGAATCGGGCGATGTCCTCAACGATGCGGTTTATCGCCGCAACGTGTCGATGGAAGAACGCTTCAATGTTAAGGTGGTCGGTATCGAGGGTGAAGAAGATGCGATGGTTTCCACACTGATGAAAGCGGTTGCGGCAGGAGAAGATGCGTATGATCTGTTCCTCGGTCACACGGCACTGTCCGGCAAAGCGGCACTGTCCGGCTATTTCCATAACTGGTATAATATCCCGCACATCAATTTTGATAAGCCGTGGTTCCCGCAGTCGACGATTGAACAGCTGCGTCTCAATGACAGTATGTATATGGCAATGTCCGATCTGTGTCTGTCGTTTGCGTCGAACACGTATTGTGTCTATTTCAACAAGGCAATGCTGGCAAATTACGATATCACCAATATTTACGATCTTGTCAGAGAAGGCAAATGGACCATCGATGCGATGGCGGATATTTCCAAGGAGCTGTATCAGGACCTCAACGGCAGCGGTACGGCGGACAAAGGCGATCAGTTCGGCTTCGGCAGCCCATTTTCCTCGCACTGTGCGACATGGCCGATTGCATGTGCTGTGTCGACGGTACAGTTCAACGATGACGGAACGGTCACAAGCATTATGGCTTCGGAACGTGCAGCGACTATGACGGAAAAACTGCGCGATCTTTATAACAACAATGTTGGCAGTTATCTGCATACCTCTAAGGGTGCCGGTGAAGATGAAATGGAAACGGAATTCATGAACGGCAACATCGGCTTTATCACAAACGGTCTGATTCTTGCAGAATCGGTGCTTCGTGACGTGGAATTTGACTACGGTATCATTCCGTATCCGAAGCTGGATGAAGCGCAGGACGGCTACTATACCGTTCCGGGCGGTTCTGTTTCCTGCTTTGCATCTCCTGTGACTGCTGCCGATACGGAGTTGGTTGGTGCGCTGTCTGCGG
Organism: Oscillospiraceae bacterium; assembly: GCA_015064785.1. GTDB lineage: Bacteria > Bacillota > Clostridia > Oscillospirales > CAG-272 > RGIG3925. The sequence goes on along the minus strand of SVRM01000084.1, from coordinate 12,178 downwards.
CAATGTCGCGTGAATCCTGGGTTTCCGTGCTTCCCACCTATTATGATATCGTTCTGAAAGTCAAGGGCGCAAGAGACGAGGCTTCCGTTGAAATGCTGGATATCATTCTGGACGGTCGTGCGGTTTCGACAGCGTATATGTATGACTCGTTCTCCGGCTATCACTTTAAGATGGCTGATCTGTTCAAAGGAACCAAGGAGCTTGCATCGTTTACAAAATCTCTCGATAAGAGCATTGTCAAGCATTATGAAAAAGTGATGGCACTGTTTTATGCCGATCCGATCGAATAATTTACGAATACATTATCTGAAAAGACAAACAGGAGGTTCCGAAATCATGCGTGATATTCTTGGATACTGCCGACCGGAGGATGCCGGTGTTCACCCGTCGTGGGTCGAGGATTATGTCAATGAAGTCAACCGCCGCCGCAAGGTACAGCACAGCTTTGTCATGGTGCGCGGTACCCGTGTCTTTGCCGAGGGATACTGGAAGCCGTTCCACCGGGACTGGCTGCATCGGATGTACTCTGTCTCGAAATCCTTTGTGTCTGCCGCCATCGGTATGCTTGCCGATGAGGGACAGATCTCGCTTGACGACCGCATCATCACCTATTTCCCGGATCAGGATGACGAAACTGTCCATCCGCTGACCCGTGAGATGACCATCCGTGATATGCTGATGATGGCGACCTGCAACAGAGGGCAATCCTATAATGTCGGTGATGCCAACTGGCTTTCCACCTTCTTCCATCCGCATCATGCGCCTGACCATCCGGCAGGAACGGAATTCCGCTATGATACGGCGGCAACCTACACGCTTGATGTTCTCGTCGAGCGGCTGACAGGGAAGACATTTCTCGAATACTTAAAGGACAAGGCGCTGCGTGAGCTGGGTTTTTCCGAGAATGCATGGTGTGTCGAGGCTCCGGAGGGATACGCATGGGGCGGCTCCGGTGTGGAGTGTACCACACGGGATCTGGCGCGGTTTGCGCTGCTGTTTGCGCATGGCGGACGGGTCGGCGGCAAGCAGTATATCAGTGAAGACTACGTTGCCGCGGCAACCGCAAAGCAGATTGACAATCTCCGTGACAGCGGCGGCAAGGTCGATTCCTGCGCCGGTCACGGCTACGGATATCAGATCTGGCGGACGCGCGATAACGGCTTTGCGTTCCTCGGCATGGGCGGTCAGCTTGGTCTGATTCTGCCGGACAAGGATTTCATCTTTGCCTGCAACAGCGATACGCAGGGGGACATCGACGGCTATCACGGCTTTGTCGACATCCTTTTTGATACGGTCATCAACCGCATGACCTCCGACCGCATCCCGCACGACGACGCGGCATATGCACGTCTTGGGGTTGTGCTGGATGCGTTGGAAATCAACGTTCCGGCAGGTGCGGTCTATATGCCGCGGCAGGAGGAGATTGACGGTGTTTCCTACACCCTCTCCGAAAACCGCATGGGCATGACCGGATTTACTTTTGATTTCCATGGCAGCGCGGGTGTACTGACGTATCAGACAACGCGCGGAGAACGCCGTTTCCCGTTCTGCATGGGACGATATGCCGATACGCATTTCCCGGAAACGCACTATTTCGGTCACCGGATCCGTGAGCCGAAGGGAGATGGCTACCGCTGTCTGAACTGTGCTGTCTGGGAGAATGAGAACACGCTTCTTGTGCGCACCTATGTCATCGACGATTATTTCGGCAACATGGCGGCACGGTTTGTCTTTGACGGAGATTCCGTTTCGCTTTCCATGACCAAAACCGCGGAATGGTTTTTGGATGAATACACCGGGGACGCGGAAGGAAAACGGAGCGGTTGATGAGACAACGCCGACAAAACAGGATGTGGGGGAGCTGCTGTGGGAGATCACGGTTGCTTCCCTGCGGCATTTTTGAGGAGCATTTTGCGATCTGAAAAAAACTTGAAAAATTTTTGAAAAATTTTCAAAAAACAGGGAACTTTTTTGCAATTTCAACGTCTAAATACAATAGAGCGGGAAATCTGTCCCGCAGGATACACGCAAGGAGGATTTGATTATGACAAACCGCAGATTGATGACACTTGTACTTGCACTTCTGGTTGCCGCGGCAACGGCACTGACCGCATGTACATCCGACAAGGACAACGGCGATGCATCCGGTTCCGATACTGCCGGACAGAAGATCGAGGAGCATCTGCCCGAGGACACGGTCACCGATGCGCCCGAGGACACCACTGCACCAGCACCTGTGATGACCGAGCCGCCGGTAAACGAGCTGGATGATGTTCCGACGGATGTCCCTGAGGTACCGACAGACGATCCAGCCGCTGACATTCCGGCGGTGGAGATGCCGGAGGATGAGGAGCCTGTGGTGACAGAGCCGGATACGCCGACGGCGGAACAGGGGTCACTTGCCGGACTTGCAGGGCAGACCGATTCCGGTCGCTTTACCTCGGAGCAGTCGCCGAATCTCGTTCTGTGCATTGACTGGGAATCGGTCATCGGAGATGATGGTACGGCGGATGTGACGGTGACTGTCGGTATTTCGCATTATCGGCTGTTCTCGCGCGAGAAGTTTGAGATGGGCGCAGTTCAGGTTGACGGCAATGCCGTGAAGTTCTCTACGCCGAAGATCGAATATGACGAAAATACGAAGACCTTTACCGAGTTCTACACTGCGACCTACGAGACGACCCGCTCCGAGATGGAGGTCGAGGCATCGTGGCAGGTACTGGGCAAGTACGGCGATATCGAGATTGATACGCTGACCGCAGGCGGTACGATTGTACTTGCGGATAATTCATAACCCACACAGGACAACGAAAGGACCATTCTATGAAAAAAAGACGCATTTCCAAACTTGCAGTTTCGCTGATGTTGACGCTTTCCATGCTGTTGTCGCTGGCGCTGATTGTGTATGCGGCGGACATGACAGGGGAGCACATCGAATGCATTGGAATCTCTCCCGATCAGCGATATCTGCTTGAAATACGCAGCATTGTCACGATACATGAAGATGAGTCTATGACCTACAACAGAGTCAATTTTCTGGCAGTCTGTGATACCCAAACCGGAAAGGTCATCCGATCAGTGAAATCTGTCCCCAATTATGAACCGACATTTGACGGAATCAGTACTGACGCAGAGACTTTTGGGTACGGTGTCCATTGGTCGGAGGACAGCCGTTTTTGTGCCGTGGATATGCCGCATGACCCCGAACACGGTGCATCGGTTTTGCTGTTCGATACCAAACGGATGACTTCATTGGGGCTTGTACACTCCTCGGAGTTATATCGATGGATCTATGAACACGATACAGCCATGGATCTTCCCGAGCCCGACACAATCACCTTGAATACGCCGTTTATTGTAGAAAAGTGGAGCGGCAGCACTGTCCGTCTGCTCTGCGAGTTCGACCTCGGTGACGGCAGACGGATGTGGGCAAGACACACGCAGGATGTGGCGCAAATGCGTGTTCTCAACACGGAATGGGGCGATTCCCTTGACTTTGACGACCCGAAAAATCCGGTCTGGTCACGTGCCAAGGTAATCGGTACGCACAATTACAATACGCCCATGCATTTCCAGTCGCCCGATTATTCTTATCGCATCGAGGTGCTGAACGCCCATCTGCGCAGCAACCCCCAAACATGGAACTTTCTTTACGAAAGAATCCTCGTCCACAGCGGCTTCTATTTATATGCCTATGATCTCGATACCTTCCATGCTGCATTGACGGAAGAAATGCCTTACGAAGACCGACCGTATTGGAACAGTCTTTGTCTGAAATTCTCGCCTGACAGCCGTTACATGGTTGCGGAAAGTATGGATGCGGGCGCATATCCGTTTTATATTGATCTTGAAACCAAGGCTGCGGCGGTTCTGCCGCCTGTGTGGGAAAACAAAGATGCCTTTGCCGCAGGGGAAATGACCGCCTCCGTGGAAGCGTTTTCCGTCTTCGGCGATGCTGCGGTCATCCTGGTCGGACAGGACGGCAGCCGTCAGCGCGTGATCTTTAATATGGCATCGGGGAAAATCGACGCGTCTTCGACGCTGACAGGGGATGCCTCGGATGAAGCGCTTTCCTATAGCGCATTTCCCATGCCCAAAAATCTGCGCGATGCGTTCAGCGGTTTTACCGCCGTTTCCAAAACCCATACCTACGGTCTTGATGGGTTGTTCCGCGTGGGCGAGGAGTATTGGTATTTGCATATGGGACAGGACAGTGTCGGAACCGATATGACGCCGGCGCGGGATTATGTCAGTCGTATCCAGGCAATCGATCACTATTTTGACAGGTACCGGGTGCTTTATTCCCGCGAGGGCTGCTGGGTTCTTGACGAAAACGACCGCGCAGTCTATGCCGGAACAGGAAATATCCGCTCCTGCGGCGCGTTTGTGCTGGCGACCAATCTCCGTGCCATCAATCCGGTTGATGCCGTTGTGACAGGAAAGCGTCTGTTTGACCTGGATTTCAACCTTGTCATGGATCACATTCTTGATACAGCCGCTCAGCCCGACGGCTCGGTATATGCGAAATATCAGGTTGGACTTGGATGGTTTACCTATTCGTGTCTGGCGTATGTCGATGCGGACGGAACGGTCACGCGGATTGGCATGTATGACGGTGATCTGTCCGAATTCCGCTCCTGATCGGATTTGTGACTTTGGTGACATGTACTTTATTTTGGAGGATTCATCAGATGCATATCGTAACACGATTCCTGCCGGTGCTGGTTCTGGTGTTTTTGCTGTCAGCGGGACTGCTGATCTCCTGCGGTGAAATTTACGAGGAAGAAGAAACAGAAACGGAAACTGCGGAGATTGAGCAGGATGCCCCGGACATGAAAGAAGATATTGATGCCAATCTGGAATTGCTGGCATCCGCCTACGACGCGATCACATCGGCAAAGCTGGAGGGCGTCAACGAGTACGATTTCATTTCCGCCAATCCCGAGGCGTTTGATGCCATTGTCGCATGGGGCATGGATGCGGTACCGTATCTTTGTGAGATCGGCGAGGGGCATCGAATGGCGTTTACCAATATGCGTGTTGCGCCCGAGGAATACGCAAAGTGTATTCTTGCCTTGGCCGCGGCGCAGGAGATCGATTCTGCGACGTTCAACCGTGCTTATGCGTCGCCCGATGGGGTTCATATACTGTATCAGTCACCGACGGTATTGTGGGGGATGGCGGATGCCTTTCAAGGTGTCATTTATGACATCTTCCTTGCGGATGCACAGGGGACTGTGCTTGCCGCGGCGACGGGATTTTCCTCGCTTGCGTACATCGACTGGACGGAGGACGGGCGATATGCCGTTGTGTCCGACCGGCTCCGGGAGGAGGATCAGCCCGCGCAGACAACCGTGTTTGATGCGGAGCAAACGCAGATTCACGCCTTGCCGGGACGCGAGGTATTTGACGGTATCGTCGCGCAGTACGGAAAGCCGTATTACACCATTGACACGCGGTATCTGTCTGCTGTATCTGACGGTGTTCTGCGCATCTGGCTGGGACTGAAGATGACTGACGGGCAGACGATCACCGGGTATTACGATTACGACCTGATTGCAGGTGAAATCACGGCGAGGGAATATGCGCCGTTTGATGCAGAAACCGACGGTGCGGAAATTGCGCGTGGATTACCGTCGCACGAGGTCGGTACATCACTTGCCTATCTGATGTCGGACACCGCCATTTTCCGTCTGGAGGTGGAAGTGCGGGAGGAATGGGAGCGCACCTTGTTCATCAATGGAACGCCTGCACTGACGGATTATCTGTTTCTGGACGATTTCCGCGTCATTGATGACCGTTATCTTGCCGTCGTGACCGGCGGTACGGATGTTAATTCAAAGCATCTGTATCTGTACGACGGGGCAGGAACGCTGCTTTTTGAAACGTACTATCTGACGGACAAGGGGATGATCTTTGACGGCATCAAGGCTGTGGAGGATGACCGGATTCTTCTGTACGGCGGGCGCGGCTATCACGGACCGTCGCTGCTGATGCGCGGGCAGGAGCTGGTTCTGTCCGGTGCTTATGCCGATTTTCTGTACTGCGACCCGATTCCCGATGTCATAGAAGGTGGGGAGGTCACGGCAGATGCGTTCGGCGAGGTACCGCTGTATCCCGACCGTGCGTCGATTGATCCCGATCTCAATCCGGAGCTGGTGATGTTTGGCGTTTATGCACTGCCGTATCTCGGAGAGGGGCAATTCGGGCAGATTGTTCCGGTGGAAGCAACACAGACATTGGGACAGCTGATAGAGATGCTGTATCCGTAATACGCCATGATAAGAGAATCTCCCGGCGGCAGTGCTGTCGGAAGGTTCTCTTTTTCTTTGTCAGAAACAACAGATATCACGCCCGGTTTTTGTGAATTTGTCCGAACTCGATTTTTTTATGAAAAATCCCTTGCAAAATGGGCAGAATTGTACTATAATATTACTGTATTGTTTTTTGGCATTGCGCTGCATTTATAACTGTCGGTGATCTGCGGGCGGGTGATTCATGAATTGCCCCTACAGGGGTTCGATGACAGGACAAGGAGCATTCTTGGGGGCAGTTTGGTGTTCACTGTAAAACAAAATAGCCGCACGGCGACGCGGAGAAACGGATTTGGATATCATGACACAGAAAATCGGATTTGACAACGACAAATATATCGAAATGCAGTCTCAGCATATCAAGGAACGCATTGCGCAGTTCGGGCAGAAGCTGTATCTGGAGCTGGGAGGAAAGCTGTTTGACGATTTCCACGCCAGCCGTGTTCTGCCGGGATTCGCGCCGGACTCCAAGATCCGGATGCTGCTTTCCCTGCGCGATCAGGCGGAGATTGTCATCGGCATCAATGCCGCAGATATCGAAAAGAATAAGGTCAACAGCAACCTCGGCATTACCTATGAAGCGGATGTGCTGCGGCTGATCGATGCGTTTACCGATTCCGGGCTTCTGGTCGGCTCGGTCTGCATTACTCGCTATTCCGGGCAGTATGCCGTCGATGTCTTCCGAAAGAAGCTGGAGAACCGCGGCATCCGTGTTTATCTGCATTACACGATCGCCGATTATCCGCATAACATTCCGCATATCGTTTCCGACGACGGCTTCGGGCGCAACGATTATATCGAAACGACAAAGCCGCTGGTCATTGTGACAGCCCCCGGTCCCGGTACCGGCAAGCTCGCCATCTGTCTGTCGCAGCTGTATCACGAACACAAGCGCGGCATTACGGCGGGATATGCAAAGTTTGAGACGTTCCCGGTCTGGAATCTGTCGCTCAAGCACCCTGTCAATCAGGCATATGAAGCGGCAACCGCTGACCTCAACGACATCAATATGATCGACCCCTTCCATCTGGAAGCCTACGGGCAGACGACAGTCAACTACAACCGCGACGTGGAAGCATTCCCGATTCTCAACGCCATGTTTGAGCGGATTCTGGGGAGCAGTCCTTACAAATCCCCGACGGATATGGGCGTCAACATGGTTGGCTTCTGTATCTGTGATGATGAAGCCTGCCGTCGTGCATCCTACGATGAAATCATCTGCCGCTACTACAAGGCGCAGTGCGACAAGCTCGTCGGACGGGTCGACGAAAATACCGTTTACAAAATTGAAAATATCATGCGCTCGGCATCGATTACAACCTCTGACCGCGCTGTGGTCAAGCCGGCACTGGACAAGCAGGCGGCAACCGGTCAGCCGGCGGCGGCACTGCAGCTGCCCGACGGCAGAATCGTGACAGGCAAGTCCTCTGAGCTGCTCGGTGCGGCATCGGCAATGCTGCTCAATGCGCTGAAGATGCTGGCAGGGATTCCCGACGACACACTTCTGATCTCCCCGGCAGTGCTGGAGCCGATTGCCAATCTGAAAACCGGCTGCTTCGGCAACAGAAATCCGCGTCTGCACATGGACGAAACGCTGATCGCGCTTGCCATCTGTGCCGCGACCGATGAGGTTGCCGCACGTGCCTATGAGCAGCTGTCCAATCTGCGCGGAGCAGAAATGCACTCAACCGTGGTGCTCTCGCACGTTGACGATACCACCTCGAAAAAGATCGGTCTGCGTCTGACCTGTGAGCCGGTGTATCAGACCCACACACACCAACCCAAAGTGTAACAGACAAAAGGAGATAAGGATATGAAGTACAACAGAACCATTGCGGTTTTTCTTCTTGCAGCATCGCTCTTGACTGCTGCGATGACTTCCTGCGGCGATGCGGGCGCGGACACCAAAACAACCGATGCCGTGACTGTCGGTGAGACTGCGGCTGTCACGGAACCGACCGCGGAAACCCGTACTCCGCATAAAGTGGATGTCGACGCACTCGATTTCGGCGGCGAGGAGCTGAACCAGGCAGCATTTAACTGGCAGGGCTACAAGTACTACTTCTTTGCCGATGAAGGAAACGGCGACGTTATGAACGATGCGCTGTACGCACGCAAGCTCGCAGTTGAGGAAGCGCTGAATATCAAGATCGTGACCGAAATGTACGGTGAACTTTGCAATGAATATGTTGCAGCGATCAAGCCGATCATTCTGTCCGGTGACGATGTCTATGACCTGATGTTCAACCACTGCATCGACGGTATTCCGACCTATGCGTCGGAAGGCTACCTTTACAATCTTGACCGTCTGCCGTATGTCGACATGACCGCCGAATGGTGGAACAGAGAGCAGATGGATGTCCTGCGTCTGGGCGGGAACACGTATTATGCGGTTAACGATATGATGATTCCATGTCCGTATGTCATTTTCTTCAACAAGGAAATGGTTGCAAACTATGACATGGAAAATCCGTATCAGCTCGTTTATGACGGCAAGTGGACGCTCGATGTCATGGAAAAGATGGCACGTGAGGCGGTTTCCGATGTCAACGGTGACGGCAAGATGGACGAAAATGACAGCTGGGGGATCACCGCACAGGAGGTATCCAAGTACATCAGCTTTATGACCGGTGCCGGTCAGTACATCACCGACCGCGATTCCGACGGTCGTATTCAGCTGGCACTCAAGACCGAGAAGACGCAGTCGATGATGGAGCGTTTTGAGGCACTGACCAAGGATAACATCATTTATATGCCGCCGTCCATGGATCGCAGCGATATGCTGACCATTGACACGGGCCGTCTGATGTTCCAGCTGGACGCGATTTCCGATGCAGAGCTTCTGCGCGACTTTACTGTCGACTTCGGCTTCCTGCCGTATCCCAAGTATGACGAGGCGCAGACGGATTACATCTCCCTTGACTGGGGCGGACTGCTGTCCGTTCCGGGCACGATCACCAACCCCGAGATGGTCGGTGCGGCGATGGAGCTGCTTGCCTGGGAGAGCGCAAACGAGGTCATTCCGACCTACTACGACACGGTTCTGCAGGGCAAGCTCGCACGGGATGACGATGCAGTCAAGATGATGGACCTGCTCTTTGATACCATCACCTATGAAATCGGCGGCAACTACTTCGGCTTCTCCGCTGGCTTTGGCGATCTGTTCTACGCACTGCCGCGTCTGGCAATCGAGCGGAAGTCCTCTGATTTCACCTCGTTCTACGAAAAGCTCGAAAAGAGCGCAAACAAGACCATCGAGAATTTCTACGAATCTCTTGAAAACACCGAAGCGGCAAACGGATAAATCGGTTTGTCCCGGCGTTGATATAAATTCAAATCTTATCTTTTATGGAGGATACAATCATGAAGGTTACAAAGGAAAGCATCATCGGCGACGTTCTGGACTATGATGTCGGCACTGCTGAATTCTTCCTGGAAATCGGTATGCACTGTCTGGGCTGCCCGTCCGCAAGAGGCGAAAGCATTGAGGACGCGTGCGAAGTTCACGGCACAGATGCTGACGAGCTGGTCGAAAAGATCAACGAATATCTCGCAAGCAAGTAAGCGGGGATTTGGGGCGGCGCATGAAAAGTGCACCGCCCGTTTTCCTGTTCCGGCGGCGGTGGATGACTGTGATACGACACGGATGTGCAACGATAAACATGTGTCTGCGGCATCCAGGTGTGCAACGATACACACGGATCCGCTGGAAGGATACTGTCTGTGAGAATGGAAGATCAATGATTTAACCGGAGACTTCAACATGACTTATGATACTCTTGATGCACGGCTCAGCTGTGCAGCGTCGTTCGTCCGGGCAGGCGCGGTGCTTGCCGATGTGGGAACCGATCACGCCTATCTGCCCATTGCGCTCTTATCGGACGGCGTGATCTCTTATGCCTACGCCGCGGACATCGCAGAAGGACCGCTTGCAACTGCCAAAGCGCATCTGGATGAATGCAGTGCTGCTCAGCCTGCTCTTTGTGCGCAGATTCGGCTGGTACTGACGGACGGACTTGCGGGACTGGATGCGGTTGAACCGCGTGTGACGGATATTTCGATCTGCGGCATGGGCGGGGAACTGATTGCAAGGATTCTCGACGATGCTGCGTTTGTGCGTAATCCTTCCATCCGGCTGATTCTTCAGCCGATGACCATGCAGCCGGTTCTGCGGCGCTGGCTTGCAGAAAACGGCTTTGCCGTGGAACAGGAGCGGTTGTGCAGAACGGCAAACGGCAAGCTGTATTCGGTGCTTTGCTGTCACTATACCGGGCAGGTGTATCATCCGGTACAGCCGCTGCTCGGGGATGCCCTGCTTTCCGATCCTGAGAATGCGCCGCTTCTGCCGCTGTATCTGCGGACAAACATCGAGCGGCTTTCCCGTGTGATTGCGGGACGGTCAGGGGCAGGTATAGACTGTGAGGATGAGCGGCGTGCGCTTGCGTGCGCGGAGCAGATGTTCAATGAAATGTAAAACGATTAACACATGATGTGTAACGATAAACAAAAGGAAGGATACCATGACAACGATCAAGGATTTATACAATTATCTGGATACGGCTTATCCGGCAGCGCTGTCCTGCGCATGGGACAACGATGGTCTGATGTGCTGCGGCAATTCTGACCGCGAGGTGCGGCGGGTGCTGTGTGCGCTTGATGTTACCGAAAAAACGATTGCGGAAGCCATCGATCTCGGCTGTGACTGTATGATTTCACACCATCCGATGATTTTCAAAAAAATGGCGGCGGTCAATGACGGTGATTTTCACGGACGGCGGATCATCGATTTGCTGTCTCACGGCATCACGGTAATGTCCTTCCACACGCGGCTCGATGCAGCTGTGGGCGGTGTCAACGATGTGCTGTGCGAAAAACTGGGGTTGACGGTGACCGGAACCTTCGGTACGGACGGCGAGGAAATCGGACGCATGGCGGTGTGTGATACGGAAATGAATCTGCAGACATTCTGCACCCGTGTCAAAACTGCACTCGGAACGCCGTGTGTTCATGCGGTATCGGCAAAGCGACCGGTTTGCCGCATTGCGGTTCTCGGCGGCGACGGGAAGGATGACTGGGAAGCGGCTTTGGCGGCAGGTGCGGACACCTACGTGACCGGCACGATGAGCTATAATACCTTGCTGGATGCCAAGGCGGCAGGACTCAACGTGATCGCGGCGGGGCATTTCTTTACCGAACGCCCTGTCATGGATGCGGTTGCAAAGATGATTACCGATGCGTTTTCCGATGTGGAAGCGGTGGTGTCGGAGGTCCCGTGCGAGGTTCTGACCGTATGACAGTGCCCCTGATCCGCAGGGCATCCACCGGGGATGCATAGTTATTTTGAAAATGGCGAATATGATTGATCGTGGATTGTTTAGAAGACGTGTTTGATAACTTGGATAAACGGTATTTTGCGGTATCTTTGTAGGGGCGATTCATGAATCGCCCGCCGGACGAATAGGACAAAACCGCTTTCTGTGGGCGCAAAACGAATGATTCTTTTGATAAAATTTTGATGATTCAGAATTTGAAACGGGCGATTCATGAATCGCCCCTACAGATTTCAAGTCACATTTCGTTGGTAATGTTATCAGACATAACCAAAATACAATGCAAGCGCAAACGGTTTGGAGGATACCTCCGTCCGTCTTGCTGCACATACCACCTCCCGGCATTAACCAATCGTTGTTGCGTGGGCGGGAGGATCAGAAAGGAAACAATATGGCATTTGATGCAGGTATGGTTGCCGCGGTTGCGGCAGAACTGCGAAACCGACTGATCGGCGGGCGCGTCGATAAGATTTCCCAGCCGGAAAAAGACGAAATCACGCTGGCGGTACGTGTTGCCGACGGATCGTATGCACG